>NZ_JAAGPO010000421.1:0-269 GCF_017104825.1 Burkholderia sp. Ac-20345
TGCGACACACGATGAGGACTAGTCGTTACGATGTTCATGAAGTGAGTGATCAACACTGACAAAGACTAACTGTCGTAGTTGTGTGAGTGTGTCGTGATGTAGAGTGTCAAACTACAGTGTGACTATACGGAGTTCGTAGTATGCGACTGGAATGGTCTCAGTAGTGACTGTGTGAGAGTGTTACTTGAGACAATATCCTGTAGAATAGTGTGTTTTTTTTTTTTTTTTTTTTTAATGATCCGGCAACCACCGAGCTCTACACGATAGAT
>NZ_JAAGPO010000422.1:0-2769 GCF_017104825.1 Burkholderia sp. Ac-20345
CCGGCGCTCGATGCCGGGCTGCCGGTGACGATGATCGAACGCGACGAAGCATCGCTTGCGCGCGGCCGAGCGCACGTCGAGAAGGTGTACGACGGCCTCGTCGCGAAAGGGCGGATGACGCCGGCCGCGCACGCGGCGCGGCTCGCGCGCTTCAAGGGCAGCACGTCGTACGACGCGCTCGCGCAGGCCGACGTCGTGATCGAGGCCGTGTTCGAGGACATGGCCGTGAAGCAGGCCGTGTTCGCCGAACTCGCGCGCGCGTGCAAGCCGGGCGCGGTGCTTGCGACCAACACGTCGTATCTCGACATCGACGAACTGGCCGCGAGCATCGACCGGCCGGCCGACGTGATCGGCCTGCACTTCTTCTCGCCGGCCAACGTGATGAAGCTGCTCGAGATCGTCGTGCCGGCGCGCGTGAGCGCGGACGTCGTCGCGACCGCGTTCGCGCTCGCGAAGCAGCTGAAGAAGACGCCGGTGCGCGCGGGCGTGTGCGACGGCTTCATCGGCAACCGGATCCTCGCGGTCTATCGCACGGCGGCCGACACCCTGATGGAAGACGGCGCGTCGCCGTACCAGATCGATCGCGCGGTGCGCGCGTTCGGCTTCCCGATGGGGCCGTTCCAGGTCGTCGACCTCGCGGGCGGCGACATCGGTTGGGCGACCCGCAAGCGCCGCGCGGCGACGCGCGACCCGCGGGCGCGCTACGTCGAGATTTCCGACCGGCTGTGCGAGCGCGGCTGGTTCGGCCAGAAGACGGCGCGCGGCTACTACCTGTATCCGGACGGCGCGCGTGTCGGCACGCCGGACCCGGAAGTCGACGCGATCGTCGCGGAAGAGCGCGCGAAGAAGGGCGTCACGCCGCGCACGTTCACCGACGACGAGATCATGCGCCGCTACCTCGCCGCGATGATCAACGAAGGCGCGAACGTCGTGCACGAGAAGATCGCGCTGCGCCCGCTCGATGTCGATGCGGTGTTCCTGTACGGCTACGGCTTTCCGCGCTATCGCGGCGGCCCGATGCATTACGCGGATACGGTCGGCCTCGCGAACGTGCTCGCCGATATCCGCGCGTTCGCGAAGGAAGATCCGCTGTTCTGGAAGCCGTCGCCGCTGCTCGTCGATCTCGTCGCGCGCGGCGCGGATTTCGCGAGCCTGAATCGCATCGACTGAACGCCCACCGCATTCGCCACGGACCGAAGATGGACCTCAATTTCACTCCCGAAGAGGAAGCCTTCCGCACGGAAGTGCAGCGCTTCCTGCAAGCCGAACTGCCCGCGCGCATCGCGCGCAAGGTGAAGGGCGGCCTGCATCTCACGCGCGACGACATGCGCGAATGGCATGCCATCCTCAACGCGCGCGGCTGGCTCGCGAGCCACTGGCCGCGCGAATACGGCGGCCCCGGCTGGAGCGTCGCGCAGAAGTTCCTGTTCGACAACGAATGCGCGCTCGCGGGTGCGCCGCGCATCGTGCCGTTCGGCGTGAACATGCTCGGCCCCGTGCTGATCAAGTACGGCAACGAAGCGCAGAAGCGCCACTGGCTGCCGCGCATCCTCGACGGCACCGACTGGTGGTGCCAGGGCTACTCGGAGCCGGGCGCCGGTTCCGATCTCGCGGCGGTGAAGACGAGCGCGGTGCGCGGCATCGACGTGCAGGGCGAGCACTACCTCGTGAACGGCCAGAAGACGTGGACCACGCTTGGCCACTACGCGAACATGATCTTCTGCCTCGTGCGTACCGCGACCGACGTGCGCAAGCAGGAAGGCATCAGCTTCCTGCTGATCGACATGAACACGCCGGGCGTCGAGGTCCGCCCGATCATCACGCTCGACGGCGAGCACGAGGTGAACGAGGTGTTCTTCACCGACGTGCGCGTGCCGGCGGCAAACCTCGTCGGCGAAGAGAACCGCGGCTGGACCTACGCGAAATACCTGCTCACGTACGAGCGCACCAACATCGCCGGGATCGGCTTCTCGACGGCCGCCCTCGACCGGCTGCGCGCGGTGGCCGCGAAGGTCACGAAGAACGGGCGGCCGCTCGCGGACGATCCGTTCTTCGCGGCGCGCGTCGCGCGGGTCGAGATCGAACTCGAGAACATGCGCACGACCAACCTGCGCGTGCTGGCCGCGGTCGCAGGCGGCGGCGCGCCGGGCGCGGAAAGCTCGATGCTGAAGATCCGCGGCACGCAGATCCGCCAGGAGATCACCGCGCTGATGCGGCGCGCGATGGGGCCGTATGCGCAGCCGTTCGTCGAGGAAGCACTCGATGCCGATTACGACGGCGAGCCGGTCGGCCCGGACGAAGCCGCGAGCGCCGCGCAGCAGTATTTCAACAACCGGAAGCTGTCGATCTTCGGCGGCTCGAACGAGATCCAGAAGAACATCATCGCGAAGATGATGCTCGGGCTGTAACGAGGGACGCGACGATGGATTTCCAGCACACAGAAGACCGCCGGATGCTGGCGGATACGTTGAACCGCTTCATCGCCGAACAGTACGCGTTCCCGGTGCGCGATCGCATCGCGCAGTCGGCCGAAGGTTTCGATCGCGCGATGTGGCGGCGCTTTGCCGAACTCGGCACCGTCGGCGCGCTGTTTTCCGAAGCCGATGGCGGTTTCGGCGGCGCGGGTTTCGACATCGCCGTGGTGTTCGAATGCCTCGGGCGCGGGCTCGTCGTCGAGCCGTTCCTCGGCGCGTTGCTCGCGGGCCGCGCGCTGTCGCTCGCCGGCGGCGCCGCGCATCGCGACCGGCTCGCGGCGCTGATCGACGGCAG
>NZ_JAAGPO010000423.1:0-2774 GCF_017104825.1 Burkholderia sp. Ac-20345
TGGCGGGGGCGGCGGCGGGTCGAACGACGCCATCTCCCACCGCTGGTAGGCGGTGAGGGTGCCCGCGCGATCGCTCGCCGAATCAGACATACGCGTCTTCCGCCTTGCCGCCGATCGCGATCGCGCCGCTCTCGGCCAGGTTGCGCACGATCTGCAGGATGCGGCGCTGCTGCGTCTCGACGTCGGACACGCGCACCGGGCCGCGCGCGTCGAGATCCTCGGCGAGCAGTTCGGCCGCGCGTTGCGACATGTTCGCGAGGAACTTCTGGCGCAGTGCCGGCGGCGCGCCCTTCAGCGCGATGATCAGCGTTTCCGACTCGACTTCCTTGAGCACCATCTGGATCGCGCGGTCCTCGAGGTCGAGCAGGTTCTCGAACACGAACATCTGGTCGATGATCTTCTGCGCGAGTTCGGCGTCGTACTGGCGCACGCTTTCGAGCACGCCTTCCTCATGCACGCTCGTCATGAAGTTCAGGATCTCGGCCGCGGTGCGGATGCCGCCCATCGGGCTGCGCTTCAGGTTGTCGCTGCCGGACAGCAGGCCCGTCAGCACGTCGTCGAGCTCGCGCAGCGCGGCCGGCTGGATGCCGTCGAGCGTCGCGATCCGCAGGATCACGTCGTTGCGCAGCCGCTCGGTGAAGCACGACGCGATCTCGGACGCCTGGTCGCGGTCGAGGTGCACGAGGATCGTCGCGATGATCTGCGGATGCTCGTTCTTGATCAGTTCGGCCACGGCGGCCGAGTCCATCCACTTCAGGCCCTCGATGCCGCTCGTGTCGCTGCCCTGCAGGATGCGGTCGATCAGCACGCCGGCCTTGTCCTCGCCGAGCGCCTTGGTCAGCACCGAGCGGATGTAGTCGCTCGAATCGAGCGACAGCGCGGTGTGCTGCTCCGCTTCCTTCGCGAATTCGTGCAGCACGTCCTCGACCTGCTCGCGCGTGACGTTCTTCAGCGCGGCCATCGCGGCGCCGATCTTCTGGACCTCGCGCGGCGCGAGGAACTTGAATACCTGCGCGGCCTCTTCCTCGCCGATCGACATCAGCAGGAGCGCGCTCTTGGTCAAGCCTTCAGCGTTCATCGGACACCCAGTTCTTCACGACGGTGGCGACGATCTTCGGATCCTGGCGGGCGATCGTGCGCGCGTAGTCGAGGTTGCGTTCGTAACGGTTCTTTTCGCTTTCGAAACCGAGCAGCAGCGAGTCGGGTTCCTCGGCCTTCTCCGGCGCCGGCAGGCCGTCGAGCGCGACCGGATCTTCAGGTGCCGCGAGCGCCGGTGTGACCGGCTCGGGCGGCGGGAACGCGCGGCGCATCGCCGGGCGCACGAACATGAAGTAGAGGGCCGCCGCGGCTGCCGCGATGCCGAGCCACTTCGCCGCTTCCTTCGCCATGGCGATCATGTCGGGCTGGCGCCACCACGGCAGGTCGGCGTACGGGTCGCTCGCGGTCGAGAACGCGCTGTTCACGACGTTCACCGAGTCGCCACGCTTCTCGTCGTAGCCCATCGCGTCCTTCACGAGCTGTTCGACCTGCGCGAGCTTCGCGGGCGGCAGCGGCTGCATCGTCACGTGGCCTTTCGCGTCTGCGACCGGCTGGTAGTTGACGACCACCGCGACCGACAGCCGCTTCACGCTGCCCATCGGCTGCTCGAGATGGCGGATCGTCTTGTCGACTTCGTAGTTGGTCGTCTGGTCCTTGCGGTCGCTGACCGGCGTCGTCTGCGGGCCGTTCTGGCCGTTGCCGGCGACGATCGGCGCGGAAGCCGGCTGCGGCGGCGTGTTCGACAGCGCGCCCGGCACGCCCGACGCGCCGCCCTGCGCGAGTTCGGTCGCGCTGCTGGTTTGCTGGCTGCGGATCGCGGATTGCTGCGGATTGCCGTTCGGGCCGTAGCTTTCCGACGTCTGCTCGATCTTCGAGAAATCGAGGTCCGCGCTGACCTGCGAGCGCGCGTTGCCGGCGCCGAAGATCGGCGCGAGGATCGCGTCGATGCGCTTCTGCGTGTTGTGCTCGACCTGCTGCACATACTTGAGCTGGCTGGCGTCGAGGCCCGATGCCGAGGCCGTCTGGGTCAGCAGGTTGCCGTCCTGGTCGACGATCGTCACGTTCTTCGCGGGCATGTCGGGCACGCCGGACGACACCATCCGCGTGATTGCCTGAACCTGGCCCTCGTCGAGCACGCGGCCCGGGTAGAGGTCGACGAACACCGACGCGCTCGGCGCTTCCTTGTCGCGCACGAACACCGACGGCTTCGGGATCGCGAGATGCACGCGCGCGCCGCGTACGGCGTTGATCGATTCGATGGTGCGCTGCAGCTCGCCTTCGAGCGCGCGCTGGTAGTTGATCTGCTCGGCGAACTGGCTGATGCCGAATTTCTGGTTGTCCATCAGCTCGAAGCCGACCGAGCCGCCCTTCGGCAGCCCCATCGCGGCGAGCTTCAGGCGCGTTTCATGCACCTGGTTCGACGGCACGAGGATCGCGCCGCCGGCATCGGCGAACTTGTAGGGAACGTTTGCCTGCTGGAGCGCGGCAATGATCGCGCCGCCGTCGCGATCCGACAGGTTGCTGTACAGCACGCGGTAGTCGGGCGCGCGGCTCCACAGCACGAGCGCGGTGATCACGGCGACCGCGAATGCGACGGCGATCAGGAACGGCAGCTTCGGGTTGCCCTTCATCCGCGAGATGCCGGGGATGCGTTCCGCGAAGCCGCCAAGCCCGAAGTCCGCGCCTGCGCTACCCGCGCCCGGCAACGCGGCGGCCGCGGCGGCGCCGGGCGCCGG
>NZ_JAAGPO010000424.1:0-2830 GCF_017104825.1 Burkholderia sp. Ac-20345
TTTTTATTTGTGTCTCCGACGCCGCCTGCGCTATTTCACGAGTAGATCCGACTCTTCACCTCCCCGCCGCTCTTCCGATCTCTTCGCGGTGCGCGGCTGCCAGACCTTCAGGAACGCGGCGAGCGCGACGAGGCTGACGAGCGACGACGTGATGTCCGGCAGCTCGGGCCCGATGTGGTTCGACGTGAAGTATTGCGTCACCGCGAAGCTGCCGCCCGCGACGAGCGCGGCCGGCCAGGTCTGCCGCACGCCGCGCAGCCCGTCCATCATGAACACGAGCCAGAACGGCACCGCGAGCGACAGCAGCGGCAGCTGGCGGCCGGCCATCGCGCCGATATGGAACGGGTCGATGCCCGTCACCTGTCCGGCGACGATGATCGGAATGCCCATCGCACCGAACGCGACCGGCGCGGTATTTGCGATCAGACACAGTCCGGCCGCGTGCAGCGGCTTGAAGCCGAGGCCGACGAGCAGCGCGGCCGTGATCGCGACGGGCGCGCCGAAGCCGGCCGCGCCTTCGAGGAACGCGCCGAACGAGAAGCCGATCAGCAGCATCTGCAGGCGCTGGTCGTCGGTGATCGACAGCACGGACGCGCGAATGATGTCGAACTGGCCGGTCTTCACGACGATCTTGTAGAGGAACACGGCCGCGACGATGATCCACGCGATCGGCCACAGGCCGTACGCGAAGCCGAAGCCGGCCGCCGCGAGCGCCTGCGGCACGGGCATCCCGTATGCGAGGATCGCGACGCCGAGCGACAGCAGCAGCGTGATCGCCGCGGCGACGTGGCCCTTGAGCCGCAGCGCGGCCAGCGCAACGAAAAAGAAGATGATCGGGATTGCGGCGACGAACGCCGACAGCCCGAGGCTGCCGAGCGGGGTGTAGATCTGATGCCAGGCCTGCATGGATGTCTCCTCCATAGGTTTTTGTCGGTACGGCTTGAAAAACGAAACGGCTACTCGGGCTGGCCGCGTGCGCGCAGCAGGTCCGACAGGCTGCGCGGTGCCGGTTCGAGCGGCGTGCGGTGCTGCGTCCAGCCCATCTGCTTCGCGGGCGTCAGCGCACGCAGCCGCGTCGCGGTCCAGCGGAACGCGCGGTACGCGCGCGGATGCGCGAACGCACCCGACCAGAAGCGCCACACGAGGTCTTCCGCGCGGGTGTAGTTCGCGCCCTGGCCGCGCAGCGGATGCGCGACGGGTTCGTCGGGCTTGCGGTTCGCCTCGGTGCGCAGCCGCACGAGCAGTTGCGGGATCGGGATCCGCACCGGGCACACCTCGCCGCAGGCGCCGCACAGCGTCGACGCGGTCGGCAGGTCGGCCGTCGCGTCGAGGCCGAGCAGGTGCGGCGAGATGATCTTGCCGATCGGGCCCGGGTAGGTCGTGCCGTAGGCGTGGCCGCCGATGCGCGTATAGACGGGGCAGTGGTTCATGCACGCGCCGCAGCGGATGCACTGCAGCGTTGCGCGCAGCTGCTCGTCCGCGTAGGCCTGCGTGCGGCCGTTGTCGAGCAGCACGAGATGCAGCTCGCGCGGGCCGTCGCGTTCGCCGTCGCGGCGCGGGCCCGAGATCAGGTTGAAGTAGGTCGTGATCGCCTGCCCGGTGGCCGAACGCGTGAGCAGGCTCGACAACGGCACGATGTGCTCGAGCTTCTCGACGACCTTCTCGATCCCCATGATCGCGACGTGCGTGTCGGGCACCGTCGTCGACAGGCGGCCGTTGCCTTCGTTTTCGACGAGCCACAGCGTGCCCGTGTCGGCCGCCGCGAAGTTCACGCCCGACAGACCGATGTCCGCGTCGGCGAACGCGCGGCGTAGCGCGCGCCGGCCGGTCTGGATCAGCTCGTCGACGTCCTCCGTGTAGCGCGTGCCGGGGATGTGTTCCTCGAACAGCGCGGCGATGTCGCCACGCGTCTTGTGGATCGCCGGCATCACGATATGCGACGGTTTTTCGCCCGCGAGCTGCACGATGAATTCGCCCATGTCGGATTCGATGCAGTCGACGCCGTGCTCCGCGAGGTAATGGTTCAGCTCGATTTCCTCGCTTGCCATCGACTTGCCCTTGATCACGCGGCGCGCCTTCCGCGCCTGCGCGATGCCGAGCACGATCGCATTCGCGTCGGCGGCCGTCTCGGCCCAGTGCACGTGCACGCCGGCTTCGGTGAGCTTCGTTTCGAGCCGTTCGAGCAGCGCGGGCAACTGCGCGAGCGCGTGCTGCCGCACGGCTTCGCCGAGGTCGCGCAGCTGCTGCAGCTCGGTGTCGTCGGGGAACTGCGTCGCGCGCTTGCCTTGCAGGAAGTCCATCGCGCCGCGAAAGCTCTTGCGCAGCGCGGGATCGTCGAGCGCGGCGCGCGCACGGGCCTTGAAGTCGCCGGGGGCGACGAACTGCAGCGTGTGGTCGCTCATTGCGGAAGGTCCTCGCTGGCGGTGGCGGGCGGGTGTGCGGCCGCCGTATCGGTGACGATCACGACCCACAGGCGGCGCGGGCCGTGCGCGCCGTAGGCGAGCGTCTGCTGGATGTCGGACGTCTTCGACGGACCCGACACCAGCACGAGGTTCGTCGGCATGCCGGCGTGCCAGCGCTCAGCGTGTACCGCCGCGTGAAGGTCAGGATGCAGCGTGCTCGCGTGGACGAGCGCGACATGCAGCGGCGGCACCAGCGATACCGTGCGCGGCGTGCCGGCATCGGGCGCGAGCACGACGGTGCCGGTGGCCGCGATGCCCGAGCGGGCGACGGTGAAGCCCGCGTCGATCGTGTCGAACAGTTCGGCCTTCCACGCATCGATCGGCCGGTCGAACGGCACGGGCGCGATCGTGCCGGGCAGTACGCGGGC
>NZ_JAAGPO010000425.1:0-237 GCF_017104825.1 Burkholderia sp. Ac-20345
AGGCTGGAGGAGAAGAAATCGAGAGTATAAGAGGTAAACGTAGACGGAATGAGAGAGTGAAATTGAGAGCGCGGAAAGTAAAAAAGTGGAGAGTAGGAGAGCGAGGAGGGAGGAGGGTAAAGACTCAATTCATCGACGATGATGAGGTTAGGAGGAGAGGTCGGAAGTGAATGGAGCACTACAAAACAGGTTGAAGAAGAGAGAGGAAGAAAGAATGTGATAAATTTTTTTTTTTTT
>NZ_JAAGPO010000426.1:0-2505 GCF_017104825.1 Burkholderia sp. Ac-20345
TGCCAGCCGCTGGCGGTCGAGCACGCCGAGCGCACGCAGCACGCGCGTGGCGTTCGGCACGACCTGCAGCCCGGCGCCGACTTCCCGAAACGCCCGGCTCTGCTCGAGGACGGTGACCCGATGGCCGGCGCGGCGCAGCGCGAGCGCGGCGGCCAGGCCGCCGATGCCGGCACCGACGATGATCGTGTCGAGTGACAGGGACGGTGTCATGGGCGGGTTCGCTGTGGGTCCGGAAGGATTCGGCATGGCGTCATAGCCCCGGCAGCACGTCGCGGGCGAACACCTCCAGGTTGTTGCTCATCAGCTCGTAAGGCTGCGCGCCATAGTCGATGTGCCACAGGATCGCGTCGAGACCGAGGTCGGCTTCCAGCGCGCGAATGCGCTGGCGCACGGTGTCGGGCGTGCCGAGCACGGCGGTCGCGTCGAGGTCGGCCGTATCCATGCCGCCCATCTTGTTCTTCATCGCTTCGTTGTAGCCCTGGTAGGCCGGCGACTGCACCTGGTCCCACGACTTCGCGGCTTCCGCGAAATAGCGCCAGTGATGGCGCAGGCGCGGTTCCGCGAGCTCCAGTGCGTGCGCGTCCGACGTGCCGATCATCAGCGGGATGCTGATCGCGACCTGCGGACGGCGGCCCGTATGGCCGTGATGGCGCTCGAACGTCTCGCGATAGAGCGCCACCATCTCCTGCGTCTTCGCGAGCGCGGCCTTGCGCGGCGGCGCGGCCATCAGCAGGTTGAAGCCGCGTTCGCCGATCCACTCGAAGCTGGACGGCGTGAGCAGCGCGGCGACCCAGACCGGCGGGCGCGGCTGCTGCGTCGGGCGCGGCAGCGATTGCGCGTCGCGGTAGCGGAAGAACGGAGTGTCTTCGCTGACCGATTCCTCGGTGAGGAGGCGCACCGTCGCGTCGATCGTCTGCTGGAAACGCGTCTTGCTCGAATCGAGATCGATGCCGAACGCATCGAATTCGTACGGCAGGAAGGCGCGCGCGAAGCCCAGTTCGAGCCGCCCGTTCGAGATCGCGTCGAGCTGCGCGGCTTCGGCCGCGAGCTGGATCGGATGATGGAACGACGCCTGGATGCCGCCCGTCATCAGGCGGATCGACTCCGTCTGCGCAGCCGCGGCCGCGAGGAACATCAGCGGCGACGGGCTGTAGCCGCCGTACGGCTTCAGGTAGTGCTCGGTCATCTTCACGTACGTGTAGCCGAGCCGGTCCGCCAGCGCGCTGAGCTTCAGCGCGTGCGCGTAATAGTCGGCCGCCGGGCGGTCGGCCGGGCCGGTATCGGGCAAAAAGGACACGCCGAACTTCATAGACACCTCACAGGTTGATGTGCTGCCGTTGTCTGCAAAGGGGAACCGATGCCGCGTCGAATGCGTCCCCCGGTCGGGAAACAGGATCGCTCGCAATGTACTTGCAAGGATGATCCAATCATAGGATGATTGGGTCTATGCAAGTCTTACACGATGCAAGATTTGCTGCAAGCGTTGCTCGGTTGTCGCTCCAGTTCCGCCCGCTAGCGGGCACCCCGGGGGCCGGCTGAAGTCGCACGGGCCGGCCTCTCCATTTCTGGCGAGGAATCAAGGATGAACGCTCTTCTATCGGTTTCTGGCAAGGCGCTCAGGATGCGGCGGGTGGTGCGTGCCGCATCGGGCAAGTGTCTGATGGTGCCGCTCGACCATTCGCTCGCGGACGGCCCGATCGCCCATCCGCAGCAGTTGCGGCAGCTCGTCGGCGACATCGCCGCGCACGGCGGCGACGCGATCGTCGTGCATCGCGGCCGCGCGCGCTTCCTGTCTCCCGACGTGCTGAGCGATCTCGCGCTCGTCGTGCACCTGAACGGCTGCACGCGCTACGCGGAGGACGTGAACGCGAAGACGCTGTTCGCGAGCGTCGAGGATGCGCTGGCAAGCGGCGCGGACGCGGTCAGCGTGCACGTGAATCTCGGCTCGAAGACGGAAAACCAGCAACTGCTCGACCTGAGCCGCATCGCGACCGAGTGCGCGCGCTGGTCGCTGCCGCTGCTCGCGATGATTTATCCGCGCGGCCCCGGCCTCGGCGATCGTCCGCAGACCGAACTGATCGCCCACGCGGCGAACGTCGCGGCGGATCTCGGCGCCGACATCGTCAAGCTGCCGTACAGCGGTGACGCCGCGAGCATGGCCGACATCATCGCCGGCTCGTCGCTGCCGGTGCTGGTCGCGGGCGGCGCGAAGCTGCCGGAAGACGAGTTCGTCGCGTTCACGTCGCGCGTGATGCACGCGGGTGCGCTCGGCATCGCGGCTGGCCGCAACGTGTTCGCCGCGCCGAAGGCCGCACCGCTGATCCGCCGCCTGTCCGATGCCGTACACGGCGTCGAGCGGCGCGCCGCGCACCTGGCCGCCTGAGCCGGTGCGCCGGGCCGTCGCGCCCGGTTTCTTCCGATCATCGAGGGTTTCCATGCATCGCTATCCGTGGATCGACCTGCGCGCGCTCGGCGCGCAGGCAGGCGCCGTCGCGGCCGACGCAG
>NZ_JAAGPO010000427.1:0-238 GCF_017104825.1 Burkholderia sp. Ac-20345
TGTCACAGCAGAAGTTGGTGTGGGTGAATATTGGGGGTACGACGCACGGATGAGAAGAGAACACGTAGGATGTCAGTGAGGGCGGGGAGGTGAGACGAGAACGGGGGGTTGTGACGAAGGGGGGGGTTATAGGCGGGAGAGAGGCGATGGGGACGGGGTGAGCAAGTGAAGAGATGGAGGGGTTGTTATAGGAGTGATGGACCGGTCGAAAGGGGAAGTGGCAAGGTTTTTTTTTTTT
>NZ_JAAGPO010000428.1:0-2620 GCF_017104825.1 Burkholderia sp. Ac-20345
TAGCTCGTCGTCGCGGTAGTGGTTGTCGTAGCAGGTGTCGAAGCCCGCGAGGCGCAGCAGTTGCGCGAGGCCGCCGAGATGCGCGTCGGCGACGAAGCGCCATTGCGCCGGTGGCGGCGCGGCGGCGCCGCGCTCTGCCGGCTGCGCGCGCTCCGGGAACGCTTCGACCCGATCGCCGTCGTCGAGCGGCCGGTCGAGTGCGGCCGGCGCGTCGTTCACGCGGAGCCAGCCGATTTCCGTATGCGGGACGCCGAGCGCCTCGATCGCGTGCTTCAACGTCGCATCGCGCGCGCATGCGTGCCCGAACGCGCGGTCGCGCTGTGCGCGCGGGAGAAAGGCGTTCAGTTCGCCATGGAAGCGGAAGGTCGCGGTCGCCATGCGCGCAGTATCGCACCGCGCATGGCCGGCCGCCTGCCCAGCAGACGCGGCGCATCTGTGTTTAACTCCCCGCTTCACGGAGCGAAGGAGCGGGTAATGGATCTCGGATTTATCGGACTGGGTGAAATGGGGCAGGCAATCGCGACGAACCTGCTGAAGGCCGGGCACACGGTGCGGGTCTGGAACCGGTCGCGCGAGCGCGCCGAGCCGCTCGCCGCGGTCGGCGCGCAGATCGTCGATACGCCGGCCGACGCGTTTCGCGGCGACGCGGTGTTCTCGATGCTGGCCGACGACGCCGCGGCGCGCGCGATCTTCGACGATGCGCTGCTCGCGCAGGCGCCGCGCGGCCTGATCCACGTCAACATGGCGACGGTGTCGGTCGCGCTGGCCGAATCGCTCGCGCACGCGCATGCATCGCGCGGCATCCATTACGTCGCCGCGCCGGTGATGGGGCGGCCCGACGTCGCGGCCGCCGCGCGCCTGACGATCATGGCGGGCGGCCCGGCCGAGGCGATCGACCGCGTGCAGCCGCTGTTCGACGCGATCGGCCAGAAGACCTGGCGGTTCGGTTCGCTGCCGCAGCACGCGAACGTCGCGAAGATCGCCGCGAACTTCACGCTCGCATCGGCGATCGAGACGCTCGGCGAGGCTTCGGCATTGCTGGGCGCGCACGGTGTCGCGATGCGCGACTTCCTCGACGTGATCACCGGCAGCGTGTTTCCGGGGCCCGTCTACGAAGGCTATGGCTCGATGATCGCCGAGCGGCGCTACGAGCCCGCGCGCTTCAAGGCGCGCCTCGGGTTGAAGGACGTTCGCCTGGCACTGGAAGCCGGCGATGCCGTGTCGGTGCCGCTGCCGGTGGCGAGCGTCGTGCGCGACAACCTGCTCGATGCGCTTGCACACGGCGGCGGCGAGCAGGATTTCGCGGTGCTCGGCGAAGTCGCGCTGCGTCGCGCGGGCCGCTGATCCGTCGCGCGACAGAAGGCCGGCGCACCGGCATAATCGGCGTTTCGTTTTCCCTTACATCGAGGCAGAGGCGGGCATGAACTTGCATACGTGGTGGCTTTTCGTGGCGACGGTGTTCGTCGTGTCGGCGATTCCGGGCCCGAACATGCTGCTGGTGATGACGCACGGCGCGCGGCACGGGCTGCGGCGTTCGACGTGGACGATGGCCGGCTGCCTCACGGCGCTGGTGCTGATGCTGTCGGTGTCGGCGGCGGGCCTCGGCGCGGTGCTCGAGGCATGGCCGGCGATGTTCAACACGTTGCGCTTCGCGGGTGCGGCCTACCTGATCTACCTGGGTGTGAAGGCGTGGCGCGCACGTGTCGACGACGAGCAGCCTGCCTCCGACGTCGAAACCGTCTCGCGCCAGGCCGCGCCGGCATCGCGCGGGACGCTGTTCCGCAACGGTTTCCTGGTCGCCGGCAGCAACCCGAAGGCGATCCTGTTCGCGGCCGCGCTGCTGCCGCAGTTCATCAACGCGGCCGAGCCGACGCTGCCGCAGTTCGGGATTCTCGTCGTCACGTTCGCGGTGATCGAGGTGAGCTGGTATCTGGTCTACGCGTCGTTCGGCACGCGCATCGGCGCGACGTTGAAGAGCCAGAGCGTGGCGAAGATCTTCAACCGGCTGACGGGCGGGCTGTTCGTCGGCTTCGGCGCGATGATGGCGCTGGTCCGTCACTGATTTCGTACCGACGCCGGTGCGCCGAACGCCCCGTTCCTCGCGAGAGGGCGGGGCGTTCGGCTTTTCGGGGCCCGCTCCACGCTCGCTTATGCACGCGGACGAGTCAACGCTGCTGCGCCGGCCCCGCGTCCGGCCGTGAGCCCGAAGAAGGTGGCTGCACCGGCGAATGCGAACCCGACGCCGCACACCGCGCTCCACCCGCCCCAGGCCCACGCGCTGCCTGCGAGCACCGCGCCGAGCGCGCCGCCGATGAAGAACAGCCCGACGAACAGCCCGTTCAGGCGGCCGCGCGCGGCCGGATTCAGCAGGTTGATCTCGCGGCGGCCGATCGTCTGGTCGACGATGACGCCCGCGTCGAGCAGCGCGGCGCCACCGGCCAGCAGCGCGAGCGCGAGGCTGCGATGCGTGTGTGCGTCGAAGCCGAACCAGCCGGCGCCCGCGATCCCGAGCACGACGAGTGCCACGAGCATCGTGCCGTGCGCGATCCGCTGCGCGGCCGGGCCGTGATCGGAAGCGCGTCGTGTGGGGAAAGAGGGTGAGCTCTCGGTTGGATCGCGT
>NZ_JAAGPO010000429.1:0-2764 GCF_017104825.1 Burkholderia sp. Ac-20345
TGCCGTCCGGGCCGCCGCGCTCGTAGAGCGCGACGCGATGCCCGTCGCCCGCGAGCCGCCAGGCGATCAGGCGGCCGACGAGGCCGCCGCCGAGCACCGCGAAATCGGGTCGGGAATCCCGGACGTTCATCGCGCCCCCTTCGCGCGAGCGCGCACGACGAACGTCGACACGAACGCGCCGCCGCGTGCGAACACACGCGACATCGGGCCGGGAACCATGCAAAAGACTGAAGATTGTGCGGTCATCATTCCTTCCGTAACGCGCAATGCGCGTACCCAAAAGGACGAAACCGGCAGCAAAGGCCGGCCGGGCGGAACAAGGGCGCTGACCATGTGGGATGGCAGCCAGCGCGGCCCGGCGGGTTCAGAAACTTCCCTCGCCGGTATTACCCGGATCGGGTGCAAAGGGTTTTTCTCAGCCTCATCGCGCTGCCCGGAACATCTGCCGGCCGCGCCACGAAGCACCCCTGTTTCGTCGTCGGCCATTAGACCATAAAAGCGGAAAGCGCCGCAAACTGTCCCCTTGCGGCAATTTCGCCGTCGCGCCGTGCCGCTCTGGCACAATGCCCGCAGGCCGGCCGCGCGAGCGGCCGGTTGCCGCGTCACCGCCGGCCTTAAGTGCCGTTTAAGACGCGCGGGCGACCATCCGGACGCCCGCCGTCAGTCGGCGCCGCGTCCCGGCATGCCGTATCGCGGCGCGCGCCCGGCTTCGCCCGGCCCGCGCGCCGGCTACTCATCAGGAAGCACATGACCCAATCGATCGATCCCGTCCGCTCCGCCTCCGACGCGCCGCAGGACGAGCGCCCGGTATCCGCATGGAGCCTCATCAAGCCCTACTGGGTATCGTCCGAATGGAAAATCGCGTGGGGGCTGCTGGTCACGATCATCGCGATCAACCTCTGCGTGGTCTGGATCAACGTCCGGCTGAACAAGTGGAATGCCGAGTTCTACAACGCGCTGCAGTCGAAGGACGTCCACGACTTCCCGAACCTGCTGATGCAGTTCTCCGCGCTCGCGTTCGCCTTCATCATCCTCGCCGTGTACGGCCGCTACCTGCGGCAGATGCTCGGCTTCCGCTGGCGCCAGTGGCTCACCGACCGCTTTCTCGGCCAGTGGCTCGGCGATCGCGCGTTCTACCGGATCGAGCGTGACCGTCTCGCCGACAACCCCGACCAGCGGATCACCGACGACCTCCAGTCGTTCGCGACGACGACGCTCGCGCTGTCGCTCGACCTGCTGTCGACGGTCGTCACGCTCGTGTCGTTCATCACGATCCTGTGGTCGCTCGCCGGCGCGCTGACGTTCACGCTCGGCGCGACGCCGATCTCGATTCCCGGCTACATGGTGTGGGCGGCCGCGCTGTATGCGGTGGTCGGCTCGCTGATCATCCAGAAGGTCGGCCATCCGCTCGTGTCGATCAACTACCAGCAGCAGCGCGTCGAGGCCGACTTCCGCTTCGGACTGATCCGCGTGCGCGAGAACGCCGAGCAGATTGCGTTCTACGACGGCGAGAAGACCGAGACCGGCAACGCGCAGAACCTCTTCTTGCGCATCCGCGACAACTGGTGGCGCGTGATGAAGTACACGAAGCGGCTCACGTTCGTGCTGAGCTTCTACGGGCAGATCGCGATCATCTTCCCGCTCGTCGTCGCCGCTCCGCGCTATTTCGCGGGCGCGTTCTCGTTCGGCGTGCTGATGCAGATCTCGTCCGCGTTCGGCACCGTCAGCGATTCGTTCTCGTGGTTCATCAACAGTTACTCGACCCTCGTCGAATGGCGCGCCACCGTCAACCGTCTGCGCGAATTCAAGCGCGTGATGGGCACGTCGCACCTGAAGGAAAGCCTGTCGCCCGCGACCGAGCACGGCGGCATCAACCTGCATTACGTCGACGCGGAGAAGCTGTCGACGTCGTCGCTCAAGCTCGCGCTGCCGAACGGCAACGCGCTCGCGAACATCGGCAGCGTCACGATCGAGCCCGGCTCGCGCTGGCTCGTGATCGGCAAGTCGGGTTCCGGCAAGAGCACGTTCATGCGCGCGCTCGCGGGCCTGTGGCCGTTCGGCGACGGCGCGATCGACGCGCCGGTCGGCGCGCGGATGATGTTCGTGCCGCAAACGAGCTATCTGCCGATCGGCACGCTGAAGGCCGCGCTCACCTATCCGGCGACGCCCGACGCGTTCAGCGACGAAGCCTGCCGCGACGCGCTGCGCGCCTGCCGCCTCGAGGATTACGCCGGGCGCCTCGACGAGACCGCGCACTGGACCCGCGTGCTGTCGCCGGGCGAGCAGCAGCGCCTCGCCGGCGCACGCGTGCTGCTGCACAAGCCCGACTTCCTGTTCCTCGACGAAGCGACCAGCGCGCTCGACGCCGACAACGAAGCACGCCTGTATCACCTGTTCGCCGAACGGCTGCCGAAGGCCGCGATCGTCAGCATCGCGCATCGCGAGTCGCTGGCCGCGTTCCACGTCGGCACGATCAACGTCGAGCGCGTGAACGCCAGCGACAAGGTCGCGGCGTGACCAAACGCGCCGCGCACATCGCGCGGATCGCGCTGATCACCGGCGCGGGTTCGGGGATCGGCGCGGCGCTCGCGCGGCGGCTCGCGGCGCGTGGAGATCGGAAGAGCGTCGGGTAGGGGAAGAGTGTGATCTATCGTGTAGTGCGCGGTGGTCGCCGTATCATTAAAAAAAGAAAAAAATGTGATGATGGTGGGAGAGACCACTGGTCTACTGACGATATGATGCTGGAACTACTGCTGATCGTGCA
>NZ_JAAGPO010000430.1:0-2568 GCF_017104825.1 Burkholderia sp. Ac-20345
TGAGCTGGTGCATCGACAAGGGTGGTGGAGTCAGATGAGATTGTGCATAGTGATCAAAACGGCACGTTATTTTTTTTTTTTTTCATGCTACGGCGACCACAGAGACCTACACGATAGATCACCCTCTTCCCCTACACGACGCTCTTCCGATCTAGCAGCGGCTGCGCGGCCACCGCGCCGGGGCCGACCAGCTGCTCGACGTCGAACACGCGGATCGCGTCGGAACCGGCCTCGACGTATGCGACGACCGTATTGCTCGTGCCGAGGTCGATCCCGACCGTATAGCGCTTCATCGCGCTCAGGCGGCGCCGCGCACGTCGAACTCGACCTTCCAGCGCTCGTTCGTGCCGCTCGGGATCGCCTCGAGTTCGAGTGTGCCGGCTTCGGTCACGCGCGCATGCAGCTTCACGGGTACGACCTCGCCGACCGTGCGCCCTTCGGCGGGCAGCGTCGCCTGGATTTCCTCCAGTTCCTGCAGCTCTTCCGGCGACCAGTAGTCGAGCAGCGTGCCGACCTGGTCCTGGCGACGCACCGACGAACCGAAGAAGCGGAACTGCACCGGTTCGCCGACCACGAGGCCGAACTCCTGCGGCGGCAGCGCCGCGTCCGAGCCCTCCTCCATCCCGAACGGCGCGACGCACAGCGCCTGCACCGGCGGTTCGAGCCCCGGCACCGCGGGCATCGCCGATTCGATCGCGACGTAGTACGCGCGCGCCGTGCCGCCGCGAATGCGCACGCCACGGCCGCGCTTCACGTAGCCGTAGTACGCCGCGCCGCGCGCGACCGCGAGATCGAGATCCGCGCCTTCGAGCAGGCGCGCGGGCGGCGCGCCTTCGGCGGCGAGCCAGCTGTTGAGCGTATCGAGCACGCGCTGCGTGAGCAGCGTCGACTTGAACACGCCGCCATTGAACAGCACGGCCGTCGGATGCAGGAACGTCGCGCCCTGCGGCAGCGTGCGCTGCACGCCTTCGAGCGAGTCGAGCGCCGCGACCTGGCGGCCGAGGAACGCCGCGAGATGGCGCGTGATGCCCGCGTCCTGCGCATACGGCAGGCCGAGCTGCGTCAGGCCGACACGTGCGCGGCTCACCGGGCGCGCGGCTGCGTCGACTTGCGGGAAGAAGCCTTCGAGGATCGTCTGCGTGAGTTCCGCGCGCGTCAGCTCCGTGCGGATCGACCCGCCGATCAGCTTCGAGCCGCGGCTCGGCACGACGAGCGGCACCGCGTCGGTCGTCGGGTCGGACAGCAGCGTTTCCTTCGCGGAACGGCACGCGTACGTGAGCGCACGCAGTTGCCACGGATCGGCCTGCGTGCCCTGCTGCGCGAGCTTGCGCGCAACGATATGCGCAAGCGCGAGGTCCATGTTGTCGCCGCCGAGCAGGATGTGCTCGCCGACCGCCACGCGATGCAGTTCGAGATTGCCTTCACGCTCGACCACCGCGATCAGCGACAGGTCGGTCGTACCACCACCGACGTCGACGCACAGGATCAGGTCGCCGACCTGCACCTGCTTGCGCCAGCCGCCCTGACTCTTCTGGATCCAGCTGTACAGCGCGGCCTGGGGCTCCTCGAGCAGCGTCATCCGCGAATAGCCGGCCGCGCGTGCGGCCTCGGCCGTCAGTTCGCGCGCGGCCGGGTCGAACGACGCGGGGATCGTGACCGTCACGTCCTGGTCCGCGAACGGCGCGTCGGGATGCGTGTGGTCCCACGCTTCGCGCAGGTGCGTCAGGTAGCGGATCGAGCTTTCCAGCGGCGACACGCGCGACACTTCCGGCGGCGCATCGCTCGGCAGGATCGCCGCGCGGCGATCGACCCCGGGGTGGCACAGCCAGCTCTTCGCGCTCGACACGAGGCGGATCGGCGTGCCGGCGCCGCGCGTGCGCGCCATCTCGCCGACCGCGAAGGCGCGCGAGGCCGTCCACGGCAGCGTCAGGTCGCCTTGCGTGAGTTCGCTTTCATGCGGCAGGTAGAGGAACGACGGCAGCAGGTCGCGCGACTCCAGCGCGCCGGGCGCGGTGAGCTGCGCGATCGGCAGCACCTGCTGCGTGATGGTTTCGCCGTCGCTCGCGGCGCTGTCGACATACGACAGCGCGCAGTGGGTCGTACCGAGATCGATACCGATCGAATAGCGCGGATCGCTCACAGTTCCACCTCCGCCGGTGCGACGACCGAGGCGTCGTGGCTGCCCGTCAGCTTCGGCAGGCGCACGTCGGCCACACGCCAGCCGCGATGGCTGACCGTCCCCGTGAACGGCGCCGAGCCGACCACGTTGCCCGTCACGCGCACGGCCGTCGCGTCGAAGCCGGCCGGCAGCGTCACGCGGCTGCCTTCGGCTTCGTCGCGCACCGGTACGATCGTGAAATGTTCGCGCAGCACGGCACGGCAGCCGTCGTGCACGAGGCGCGCGGCCGCGCCAATGTCGGCGTCCGCGTAGCCGGCGATGTCTTCCTCGACGAAGTCGATGAAGCGCGCATCGCGCTGCAGCAGGCCGAGCAGCTGCAGGGCGGCCTGCGGGCTCGCCTCGCGCAGCTCGGGCGCCGGCGCCTTCACGGGCGCGGCGGCAGGTGCCGG
>NZ_JAAGPO010000431.1:0-238 GCF_017104825.1 Burkholderia sp. Ac-20345
GAAAAAAAAAACAGTCCACCGCGCTTCCATCTCCTCCACTCTGCCTGACCGTTCTCATCATGCCATTTCTCTTCAATCGTCTTCTCAACACTCCTCACGCCCCAGCTCTCACCCTCACTCACACGCGACTCTCCCTTCTATGTCATCTGTCATCCTCTACCTTATTCTCCTGATAACCTCTACGTCCTCGACTCCTTTCGCTTCCCTCCGTCTGCGCCGCTCACCGAAACTGCACCAT
>NZ_JAAGPO010000432.1:0-2733 GCF_017104825.1 Burkholderia sp. Ac-20345
GGGGATCGCGGCGCTGTGGTATGCGGTGCGGATCGAGATCGATCGCCGGCTGTTCGCCGCGCTCGCGCGCGCGGCGGCCGGCGACGCATCGGTCGACGACGGGCTCGCGGCGCTCGATCGCGCACTCGCCGATCTCGGCTGGATCGACGCATCGAAGGCCGGACGTGCGCTCGACGCACGCGTGCGCGGCGCGGTCGGGTTGTGCAGGGCCGGTGTGCTCGTCGCGATCGTGCAATGGCTCGTGGTCGGGCTCGCGATCGCCGTTCCGCAGATCGGCTAGCGCCTGGTCAAGCCAGCCGCGGGCAGGTGAGCGGGGCATTCCACCCGCCGGTCCGTCAACGAAACTGCCTTCGAGTACACGTTACGCGTGCGCCATCCGCTGCGACCGCGTGCGCTTCACTTCATACATCGCCTGGTCCGCATGTTCGATCAGCGCGTTCATGTCGGTGCCGTCGTCGGGCAGTAGCGCGATCCCGACGCTGACGCCGAGCCGCATCGGGCGCCCCTCGAATTCGAACGGTTCACTGACCTGGTGCGCGAGCCGCGTGCTTTGCGCATGCGCATCGTCGCGGTTGCCGATGTTCGGCAGGATCACCGCAAATTCGTCGCCGCCGATGCGGGCGACCGTGTCCGAGCGCCGCACCGCCCCCTGCATCCGCGTGGCGATCTCGCGCAGCGCGGCGTCGCCCGCACGATGGCCGAACCCGTCGTTGATCGGCTTCAGCCCGTCCATGTCGATGTTGAGAATGCCGAGCCGGCCGTTCGCGCGCAGCGTCGTGTGCATCGACTGCCGCAGGCGGTCGTAGAACAGCGCGCGGTTCGGCAGGCCCGTGAGCGCGTCGTGCGTCGCGCGCAGGTACAGTTCGTTCGCCTCGTTGCGCGCCGCGTGGAACATCGCGGCGGCGATCAGGTCGGCCGTCAGCCGCAGCGTGCCGGCGTCGGCTTGCGAAAAGCCGTCGACTTCCGGCGACATCACCTTCAGCACGCCGACCGTCGTGTCGGCATGGGTGAGCGGCATCACGAGCATCGAGCGCAGGCCGACCCGCCGGCATGCGTCGCGATCGACGCGCGAGTCGGTTTCCGAATCGGTGCAGTGCAGCAACTCGCCTTGCTGCACGCACAGGCCCGACAGGCTGCCCGAGCGCCGCAGCCGCAGGCCCAGCATCCCGGCGGCCGTGCCCGACGCGGCGCGGTACACCATGTCGTCGCCCTCGGCGAATTCGACGGCGGCGGCGCTCGCGCCGGTGAGTTGCGGCACCTGCTCGGCCACATAGGCCATCACGCTGCCGAGGTCGAGGCCGAGCTTCGCGATCTCGGTCTGCGCGGCGATGATGCGCAGCAGCGTATCGGGGGACGGAGTGGCAGTGTCGGCGATTTGATTCAAGTCAGTTTTCCGTGAAAGAAAGCACGTCCGGCGAAGCGGGATTGCGGTAGCATACGCGCCGCCTCGCGGCAGCGCGTTCCGGCGGGGCGGTCTGCAACGGACCGCCGCCGGCCGGCCGTACCGCGCCGGCAGTATGCCGTTCGGCCTGCCGGGCGACAACGGCGCAATTCTTACCATTCATCCCTCTCGCGCAGCATTTCCGACCGGATTGAGGTTTTTTTCGCTTCATCGTCGCGAATCGGGGTAAGTTTTGTCCTGTTTTTGAGATAGTGTGACGAATGGGCGTGCGCCAGTGCCAGGCGCGCGTAGCACGATGACGCGCGATTAAAGAAATCGCCGCATTGTTTCGATAAATGAGCCAGGCCAGTTCGTTTTATATGAGGGGAAGCAGTGGGGATGTTCACTCACGGGCATAGCTGCTTTGCGCGCATCGGCTTCGATGCGACGGATGACCGGATGATCCTGACGAAACGGAGCGGCGCATGAAGCCGGCCGTGTCGCTGCTCGTCCTGTCGGCCGCGATGGCCGGCGCTTTTCATGCAGCCGTGCTGTCGGCCGCGCCGATGCCGGCCGTGCCGGCCGCCGCCGCGGCCGCGCCTGCGGCGGCCAGCGCGGCCGCAGCCGGCCTGCCGGCAACGACGGTGCACCTGCCGTTCGCGTCGCTCGGTGCGTTCGATCCGCTGCGCCTGCGCGGGGCCGACGACGCGCGCACGATCAATGCGGGCGTGCGGCTCGACCGCGTGGTCACCGGCGCGCGGCTGCGCCTGACCTACGCGTATTCGCCGTCGCTGGTGTTCCCGATGTCGCACCTGAAGGTGTCGGTGAACGGCGAGGTGATCGCGACCGTCCCGTTCGACGCCGCGCAGGCGGGCCGCACGATCACGCAGGAAATCCCGATCGATCCGCGCTACTTCTCGGATTTCAACCAGATCGGCCTGCGCCTGATTGCGCATTACACGCTCGACCATTGCGAGGATCCGTCGAACTCGGCGCTGTGGGCCGACGTGAGCCCGAAGAGCGAGCTGATCCTCGACGAATCGCCGGTGCGCCTGCCGAACGATCTCGCGCTGCTGCCCGCGCCGTTCTTCGATCGGCGCGACAACGGCCGCGTGCGGCTGCCGTTCGTGCTGCCGGCGTCGCCCGATTCGGCGACGCTGCGCAGCGCGGGCGTGCTCGCATCGTGGTTCGGCGCGCTGGCGGACTACCGGCATGCGCGGTTCCCGGTGTCGACCGGGCTGCCGGCCGACGACCAGGCGGTCGTGATCGGCACGGCCGCGACGCTGCCGGCCGGTCTCGCGCTGCCGTCGATCAACGGCCCGCTGCTCGCGGTGGCCGACAACCCGGCCGCG
>NZ_JAAGPO010000433.1:0-2529 GCF_017104825.1 Burkholderia sp. Ac-20345
TGCGCGCAATAGAAGTCGTGAGCGTCAGCCTGACCGCTTCCGCGTCGGCGCGGCTCGCCTGAAGCCTGGACACCGACGCTTTCAGCGCCTCGCGCTTCTTGCCCCAGAGGTCGAGCTCATACGACGCGCCGCTTATGCCGCGTTCTCGGGCGGGATGGCCATCGCGCGCTTCGCGGGCGACGCCGTGCGGGCCCGCTTCGGCGCGCCGCAGCTCGTGTTCGCGAGCGCGTCGCTCGCCTGTGCGGGGATGATCGGCGCGCTGCTGCTGCCGTATTCGGCCACGGTGCTGACCGGCTTCACGCTGATGGGCCTCGGTCTCGCGAACATGATGCCGGTACTGTTCGCGGCCGCCGCGCGCGTGAAAGGCATCCATGCGGCCGAAGGGCTCGCGCACGTGGCCGGGCTCGCGTATTTCGGCATGCTGTTCGGTCCGGTCGTGATCGGCGCCGTCGCGCAGGCCTCGAACCTGACGATCGGGCTGTCCGTCGTCGCGCTGTGCGCGGCGCTCGTCGCGGCCGTCGCACCGAAGGTGCTCGCGCGGCTGAAGATCTGACGGGGCGCGGCAGGCGCCGGCCCAAAAAGAAAGCGCGCATGCGTTGCCGCATGCGCGCTTTCACCCCTTCTGTTGACCGCTTGTCTGGTTACATCTTCACTTCGTCGAGCAGCGACTTCTTGCCGTTCTTGTAGTTGTACAGCGAGATCACGCCGTGCTGCAGGTCGCCCTTCGAGTCGAAGGTCGTCGTGCCGATCACGCCCGAGTAGTTCGTCGCCGGCATCGCGGCGAGGATCTTCGCCGGATCCGTCGAGTTCGAGCGCTTCATCGCATCGACGATGATGTACACGGCGTCATACGTGAACGGTGCGTAGATCTGGATCGGCTGGCCGAAGCGCTTCTCGTACTTCGCCTTGAACGCCGCGCCGCCCGACATCTTCTCGAGCGAAGCACCGGCTTCCGAGCACACCACGTTGTCGGTCGCGTCGCCGGCCAGGTCGGCCAGCTTTTCCGTGCACACGCCGTCGCCCGCGAAGATCTTCGCGCGCAGGCCCAGCTGCTTCGCCTGTTTCGCGAACGGGCCGCCGGTGGCATCCATGCCGCCGTACATGATCGCGTCCGGATTCTCGCCCTTGATCTTGGTCAGAATCGCGCGGAAGTCGACCGCCTTGTCGTTCGTCGCGTCATGCGACACCACCTTCAGGCCGAGCGCCTTGGCCTTCTTCTCGAACTCGTTCGCGAGACCCTGGCCGTAGGCGGTCGAATCGTCGACCACGGCCACGCTCTTGATGCCCTTCGAGTGCGCGTAGTTCGCGAGTGCCGGGCCCTGCTGCGCATCGGTGGCCACCACGCGGTACGTGGTCTTGAAGCCCTGCTGCGTGTAGGCCGGGTTGGTCGCCGACGGCGAGATCTGCACGATGCCCGCATCGCTGTAGATCTTCGAGGCCGGGATCGACGTGCCCGAGTTCAGGTGGCCGACCACCGCGACGACCTTGTCGTCGACGAGCTTCTGCGCAACCTGCGTGGCCTGCCGCGGGTCGGCCGCGTCATCCTGCGGGTCGAGTTGCAGCGTGATTTTCTGGCCGCCGACCGTGAGACCCTTGGCGTTGATCTCCTCGACTGCGAGACGTGCACCGTTTTCGTTGTCCTTGCCCAGGTGTGCAATGCCGCCCGTCAAGGGCGCGACGTGGCCGATCTTGACGACTTGATCGGCCGCTGCGTTGCCCGCAGCTGCAGCGCACAGCATCGCGGCCGCGGTGATCGGCAACAGCTTTTGCATCTTGATATTCATGTAAGTCTCCAGTTTCGGTCCCAATAAACGCCATCGCCCGGTGCCCCGCTCCATCCCTGTGTTTGCAATCACTGGACGATTCGCCGGTTGCATCGTTCATGCACTTGGCCTCAAGCACGTGTAAACCGCCGCTTTTAGCAGCCGCCCGTCCGTACTTGCGCGCAAGTGTAGGTGATCAAATTAATTTGTGGGACTTTTTTGGGGTAGTGGTAACACTACTGATATGCGCACTTTGGAATGACTACTCGAATATCGCTGCGAGCCCCGCCGGATAAGGGTTTCCGCTAATTCCCGGCGACTTGCCGAAAGGTCGTTTTAAAACATTCCAGGGGCATTTCGATTCGGTATTTTGTGTCCGTGATCATTGAATGAAACGCGCGTGACAACGCGCGTTTCGTCGTCCGATATGAACGATTCAGGCAGCTATCGCACGCCATTCGGCATCGAGTGCGGCAACGAGCTGCGACGTCGTCAGCGCATCGCCGCGCCGCCGCGCGAGCGGCGCGCCCTGACCGGCCCACAGCGACAGGTAGTCGCCGTCGTTCGCGCGCGCGGCGGCCTGGCGCAGCGGCTGCGTGAGCGCGTTCTGCACCGGGTACGGCGCGGCGTCGGCCACGCGTTCGCCGAGCCGGGCCATCAGCGTGTTGCACAGCCCGCGCGCGTGGCGGCCGGTGATTGCGCGCGTGACCTGCGTCGACGTGTCGGCGCTCGCGAGCAGGCGCGCCTTCCAGTCCGCCGCGATCGC
>NZ_JAAGPO010000434.1:0-234 GCF_017104825.1 Burkholderia sp. Ac-20345
TAAAAAAAAAAAAAAAATAGATTGAATAAATGTAGTTATGTGTTATTAACAGATATCTGTCATCTCACTTACTCTCGAGCCTTCCATCTTAGCCTAGTACTTCTCTCGTTGTATGTTCTCTATGTGTGTTCACTTACTTCCTTACTCTGTAGTCTCGTTTGCCTTATGATTCTCGTCGATAATGTCTCTTATAACCTAGACTGTCCTCGTTCTTACCTCTGACTAACTAACTGT
>NZ_JAAGPO010000435.1:0-2775 GCF_017104825.1 Burkholderia sp. Ac-20345
TGTAACCGACTGTAACGCACGAAAATACGCGGCCGTGCGTCAATTCCCATTCGCGATAAGATGCCGATCATGGAAACGAAAAACCCCTCCAAGATTCTCGTCGTCGACGACGACCCGCGCCTGCGCGCGTGCAGCCCGGCGTGCGCAACCTGGCCATCTCGCAAGCAGCCGCGCCATACGGCCTCTACTACGCCCCCGATCCGTCGTCGCAGATCGCCTGCTCGATCGGCGGCAACGTCGCCGAGAACGCGGGCGGCGTGCATTGCCTGAAATACGGCCTCACGGTGCACAACATCCTGAAGGTCGAGATCCTGACGATCGACGGTGACACGCTCACGCTCGGCGCCGATGCGCTCGATGCACCCGGCTTCGACCTGCTCGCGCTGTTCACCGGCTCCGAAGGGATGCTCGGCATCGTCACCGACGTCACCGTGAAGCTGCTGCCGAAGCCGTCAAGCGTGAAGGTGCTGATGGCGAGCTTCGACGATGTCGCGGAAGCCGGCGCCGCGGTCGCGCGAATCATCGGCGCGGGCGTGATCCCCGGCGGCCTCGAGATGATGGACAACCTCGCGATCCGCGCGGCCGAGGATTTCATTCACGCGGGCTACCCCGTCGACGCACAGGCGATCCTGCTGTGCGAGCTCGACGGCTCGCCGACCGACGTCGACGAAGACGCCGAACGCGTCGCCACGTTGCTGCGCGACGCGGGCGCAACCGAGATCCGCGTCGCGCGCGACGAAGCCGAGCGCCAGCGCTTCTGGGCCGGCCGCAAGAACGCATTCCCCGCGGTCGGCCGCATGTCGCCCGACTACTACTGCATGGATGGCACGATCCCGCGCCGCGAGCTGCCGCGCGTGCTCGAAGGCATCGCCGCGCTGTCCGCCGAATACGGGCTGCCGGTCGCGAACGTGTTTCACGCGGGCGACGGCAACATGCATCCGCTGATCCTGTTCGATGCGAACCGGCCCGGTGAACTCGACCGTGCGGAAGCGCTCGGCGGAAAGATCCTCGAGCTGTGCGTCGCGGCGGGCGGCAGCATCACCGGCGAGCACGGCGTCGGGCGCGAGAAGATCAACCAGATGTGCGTGCAGTTCAACGCCGACGAGATCACGTTCTTCCACGCGGTGAAGGCCGCGTTCGATCCGCAGGGCCTGCTCAATCCCGGCAAGAACATCCCGACGCTGCACCGCTGCGCCGAATTCGGCGCGATGCACGTCCATCACGGCAAGCTGCCGTTTCCCGAACTGGAGCGCTTCTGATGCGACGCGATATCGAATCGATCGACGACAGCGCGGCGCTCGTCGCGCAGGTCGACGCGGCGATCCACGACCGCCAGCCGCTGCACATCCGCGGCGCCGGCACGAAGGCGTTCCTCGGCCGCCCCGTCGAAGGCCGCACGCTCGACGTGCGCACGCATCGCGGCGTCGTGTCGTACGACCCGACCGAACTCGTCGTCACCGCGCGCGCGGGCACGCCGCTCGCCGATCTCGAAGCGATGCTCGACGCGGCCGGCCAGATGCTGCCGTGCGAGCCGCCGACGTTCGGCGGCGCGGCAACGGTCGGCGGCATGTTCGCGGCGGCGCTGTCGGGCCCGCGCCGCCCGTGGGCCGGCGCGGTGCGCGACTTCGTGCTCGGCTGCCGCGTGATTACCGGTCACGCGAAACACCTGCGCTTCGGCGGCGAGGTGATGAAGAACGTCGCGGGCTACGACGTGTCGCGGCTGCTCGCGGGCAGCTTCGGCTGTCTCGGCGTCGTGACCGAGGTGTCGCTGAAGGTGCTGCCGAAGCCGCGTGCGACAGGCGATCTCGCATTGCCGCTTGCCGTGGACGAAGCCGTGCAGCGCGTCGCCGCGTGGCGTCGCGCGGGGCTGCCGCTCGCGGGCGCATGCCACACGGACGGCGTGCTGCGCGTGCGGATCGAAGGCGGCGAGGGCTCGGTGAAGGCCGCGCGCGACACGATCGGCGGCGAGCGCATGGACGACCGCGACGATGCGTTCTGGGCACGGCTGCGCGACCTCGCGCTGCCGTTCTTCGACGATCCGCGCCCGCTGTGGCGCGTATCGGTGCCGGCCGCCGCGCCGCTCGACGCATTGCCCGGCGCGCTGCTTGCCGACTGGGGTGGCGCGCAGCGCTGGCTGAAGAGCGATGCCGCACCGGCCGATGTGCAGCGGCTCGCCGCGCAATGGGGCGGCCACGCGACCTGCTTCACGCCGGGCGTAACGCGCGAGCCGTTCCAGCCGCTGCCGCCCGCGCTGCTGCGCGTGCACCGGCAGCTCAAGGCGCAGCTCGACCCGCACGCGATTTTCAATCCCGGCCGCCTGTACGCCGACTTCTGACGCGAACCCGATCCCGACCCGCCGATGCAAACCAATCTCAGCGAAGCAAGCAAGGCCCTCGCCCGGGCCGACGAAGCGGAAGCGATCCTGCGCGCATGCGTGCACTGCGGCTTCTGCAATGCGACCTGCCCGACCTACCAGGTGCTCGGCAACGAGCTCGACGGGCCGCGCGGGCGCATCTACCTGATCAAGCAGCTGCTCGAAGGCGAGCCGTGCGGCGAACGCACGCAGCAGCATCTCGACCGCTGCCTGACGTGCCGCAACTGCGAGACGACCTGCCCGTCCGGCGTGCGCTATCACACGCTGCTCGACATCGCCCGCGCGACGCTCAGAGCGCCTTGACGATCGCGCCGTCGACGCGAATGTTTTGCCCGGTGATGTAGCCCGCGCCGTCGGACAGCAGGAACGCGACCGTCTTCGCGATTTCACCGGTCTTGCCG
>NZ_JAAGPO010000042.1:0-66630 GCF_017104825.1 Burkholderia sp. Ac-20345
CCCGGCGCAACCTCGCGCCGCCGGCCCGCAACGACAGCGCAGGCCCGCCGTGGCGGGCCTGCGCCGACAACATTACGCCTGCACGAAAGCCAGCAGGTCGGCGTTGAGGACGTCCGCGTTGATCGTCAGCATCCCGTGCGAGTAGCCCGGGTACGTCTTCAGCGTACCGTTCTTCAGCAGCTTGATCGACTTCAGCGCGGCATCCGCGATCGGCACGATCTGGTCGTCCTCGCCATGCAGCACGAGCGTCGGGACGGAGATCGACTTCAGGTCTTCGGTCTGGTCCGTTTCCGAAAAAGCCTTGATGCCTTCGTAATGCGCCTTGGCGCTGCCTTCCATCCCCTGCCGCCACCAGTTGCGGATCACGCCCTGATGCACGGTTGCACCTTCACGGTTGAACCCGTAGAACGGGCCGCTCGGCACGTCGAGGAAGAACTGCGCGCGATTGTCGGCGAGCGCTTTGCGGAAGCCGTCGAACACCTCGAGCGGCAAGCCTTCGGGGTTCGATGCGGTTTTCACCATCAGCGGCGGCACCGCGCTGACCAGCACCGCCTTCGCGACGCGGCCGGCCGGCTCGCCGTGCTTCGCGACGTAGCGCGCCACTTCGCCGCCGCCGGTCGAGTGGCCGATGTGCACCGCATTGCGCAGGTCGAGCGCTTCGACGACGGCGAATGCGTCTGCCGCGTAATGATCCATGTCATGGCCGTCCGACACCTGAGCCGACCGGCCGTGGCCACGACGATCGTGCGCCACCACGCGATAGCCCTTCTGGACGAAGAAGAGCATCTGCGCGTCCCAGTCGTCCGCAGACAACGGCCAGCCATGATGGAAGACGATGGGCTGCGCGTCCTTCGGGCCCCAGTCCTTGTAGAAAATCTCGACGTGATCCTTCGTTGTGACGGTTGGCATCGCGATGGACTCCTGTAAGGTGGATGAACTCGGCGCAGTGGCCGGAAGCCATTATCGGCCATTATTGTGAAACGACGATGCCATCTCACGCCGCGGTCGCCAACAATGCCGCTCCACCGCGACGAGATCCCTATTGGACCAGGCCGACGATGAACAGGGCAGCGTCCCACCTAGCCCTTCAATCCGGACCGAATCTTCAGAACGTTTCAGTACAGCTTCAGGAACCTGCGTCGATTCAGGCGCAGACTGCCCGACGCGCCACCTCACGTGCACCGCTTCACGCTTGCATGAACCTTGGAGGAACGATCCGGCTGGCGTCACGCATGGCTTCCGCCGCGCGGGATCGTCGCGATCGAGTCGATCGGCGATCGCAACCGACCCGCACCTGCGTGAAATCCCGTTTGCTGGCGACACATCCGGAAAATCGCCTCGGCACGAAGCCAGGAAAAATGCGACTGCGCAGACACGGACCGGCATCGATCCACGACGACCTGGAGATTTTTGAACGATGGACACACTGCTTTCGATGCGGATCTTTACCCGCATCGTCGAGACGGGCAGCTTCACGCGCGCATCCGACACGACCGGGTTGACCACACCGCGCGTATCCGCGCTGCTCAGCACGCTCGAGCAACATCTTGGCTGCCGCCTGCTGAATCGAACGACACGCCGGATCTCGTTGACCGAGGACGGGCAAGCCTACTACGAGCGCTGCGTCATGGTGCTCCGCGAGATCGAGGACATGGAAGCGTCGGTGTCCCAGGCGCGCAATGTGCCGCGCGGCCGGCTGAAAGTGAATCTGCCGCCGGCCATGGCGAAGCAGATCGTGGTTCCCGCGCTTCCCGCGTTTCTCGCCGCGCATCCGGGTATCACGATCGAGCTGGGCGTGACGGACCGCCAGATCGACCTGGTCGGCGAAGGTGTCGACTGCGTCGTCCGCATCGGCGCGCTCGACGATTCCGGGATGGTCGCGAAGCGAATCGGCACCCTCACGACGTGCACCTGCGCGTCTCCCGCCTATCTCGACCGATGCGGCCGCCCCGAGACGGTCGACGATCTTGCGCAGCATGTCGCCGTCAGTCACGTTTCGGCCGATACGGGGCGGCCGCGAGCCTGGGACTACATCGTCGGCGGCGAAACGCGGATCGTGCAGATGTGCGGCACGGTCGCGGTCAACGATGCCGACACCTACATCGCGTGCGGCGTCGCGGGAATCGGATTGATCAAGACGTCGCTGTACCTGGTCGAACCGTTTCTGCAGTCAGGGCACCTGTGCGAAGTGTTGGCCGACTTCAACACGCCGCCACGGCCGATCTCGGTGCTGTATCCGCCCAATCGGCATGCTCCCGTCAAGCTCAGAACGTTCGTCGACTGGCTCACCGGCTTGTTTGCCGACATTCCGACGCTTCAGGGCCAACGCAACTGACTCGGCCTGCCCGTGCCTGATCGATGTCATGCGCGCGCAAAAGCGAGCAGGTCATCGTTCAGTCGTGCGGCGTTCGTCAGGTACAACGCGTGCGGCGCCCCTTCGTACACGAGCAGGGTTGCGTGAGGCACTCGATTCGCCGTCGCCCGTGCCGTCAACTCGATCGGTGCGGTCTGGTCGTCATCGCCGTGGATGATCAATGTCGGCACATCAAACTTGTCGAGATCCGCACGGAAATCCGTTTCCGAGAACGCATGCACACAATCGAGCGTGGCGTTCAGGCCTGCCTGCAGCGCCATGAACGTGGTTGCATCAAGCGCCGCGCGTGACACTGTCGAGCCGGCCCGGTTGGACCCGGTGAACAACGGCCAGAAGTTCTCGAGAAAGGCCGCGCGATCGGCGCGGATTGCCGCGCGAATCCCATCGAACACCTCGACCGCGACACCCTCACGATAATCGTCCCGCTGCGCGATCAAAGGCGTGACGGAACCGATCAGCACGGCCTTCGCCACGCGGCCGGTACCGTGTCGTGCGATGTAGCGCGCAACCTCGCCGCTCCCCATCGAAAAGCCGACGAGCGTGACTTCACGCAGATCGAGCTGGTCGAGCAACGCCGCGAGGTCGTCCGCCAGCGTATCGTAGTCGTAACCTTGCCACGGCTGGCCGGACCGACCGAAACCGCGCCGGTCATACGCGATGCATCGACACCCCTGCGATGCGAGGTGGTGCATCTGAACATCCCACATATCGGCATTCAATGGCCAGCCGTGAATGAAGACAACCGGCTTGCCGGAACCCCAGTCCTTGTAGTAAAGCGAAACGCCGTCGCGGGTCGTGAACAGACTCATCATCATTTCCTGACAGGTTGGCGGTCGGCGGATTGGCCCGCGACCTGAGTGGGGATTCAATGGCAGCCCAGTTCGACGATCAGCCGTTCGAGCTCGTTCGTCAGAATCATTTCCGCGCCGTTCGCCGGTCGCTTTGCGCCGCGCCACTGCGGCTTGTAGACGGAATCGCCCAGGCGAATGACTTGCCCGCTCAACGCGCAGCGTGCCCGCATCCGGGATTTCGCGCTGATCCAGCGCTGCTCGTCGTAGCGACAGCACGTCGGATCGCTCCACGACACGAGAACCGACGACGCGGTCTGGCGTTCGACGGAGACGATCGAGCTTCGCGCCCGCACGCCGCCGATCGACTGCATCGATGCGACATCACGCCGGCATCGGCCGGCGACGTCGACGCTTCGGCACACCGGAACATGGCTGCCGGTGCCGAACAACGGGGCGAACTGCGTAACCATCTGCTCCCAAAGACTGATCTCATTCATCGCAACGCATCCTCGCAAATGACGTGGGTGACGCGTCCCCGTATCTGACCGCTGCATGACGCGCGACACCTGTTGGCGTGAAGCGATACGAAATGGGCATGGAGACGACTCGGGGCCCACGATACCGAGACTCCGCTGAAGTGTCCTTTACCGGTCCTGAAACTTTCTGGCCGAAGCGCTCGCTCGGCGCCACCGTGACGCTTTCACGAAAATTCAGACGGCTTTCAGTACTTGCCGCGCCTGCACGATTTAGGCTGCCTACCGCGTTTGTCGGCATCCCGACCCTGTCCGATTTCGACGCCGCATGACCGCCGGCCCGGCGTCATCGCCACGCGCCGGCAACCCTACCCGTTCGTTCAACGCGGCGTCATCTCGCCGCACGCACCTGGAGCCTCGATGCGCATTCCGCAACCTGATGTCCCGCCCTCGCCGCGGCGACGCGACATGATGCTTGCCGGCGCCACCGCCCTGGCGTCGGCAGCCCTGCCCGCAGCCGCGTCGGCCGCCAGCCCGACGAAACATTCCTCTGCCACCTCGGCCCATCACGGAGTCAATGCAATGAACACGATCACCACGAAAGACGGCACCCTGATCTACTACAAGGACTGGGGCACCGGGCGTCCGGTTGTCTTCTCCCATGGCTGGCCGCTGTGCGCGGATGCGTGGGACGCGCAGATGCTGTTCCTCGTCCAGCACGGCTTTCGCGTGATCGCGCACGACCGCCGCGGTCACGGCCGGTCGAGCCAGCCGTCCCTGGGCAACGACATGAATACCTACGCCGACGATCTCGCAGCGCTGATCGACACCCTCGATTTGCGCGAAGCGACGCTCGTCGGCCATTCCACCGGTGGCGGCGAAGTGGCGCGCTACATCGGCCGCCATGGCACGAAGCGGGTCGCCAAGGCAGTCCTGATCGGCGCCGTGCCTCCGCAGATGGTGAAGTCGGCCAGCAATCCCGGCGGCCTGCCGATGGAGGTATTCGACGGCATTCGCAAGAATGTCGCCGAGAACCGCTCCCAGTTCTACAAGGATCTCGCGGTGCCGTTCTTCGGCTTCAACCGGCCGGACGCAAAAGTCTCGCAAGGCACGATCGACGCATTCTGGGCACAGGGAATGATGGGGGGCGTGTACGGTCAGTATCTGTGCGTCAAGGAGTTCTCGGAGGTCGACTACACCGAGGACCTCAAGAAGATCAACGTGCCGACGCTGATCATGCATGGCGACGACGACCAGATCGTGCCGATCGACGATTCGGCCAGGCTGTCGGCCAGGATCGTCAAGGATGCGCGGCTCAAGATCATCGCCGGCGCGTCGCACGGGATGTGTGTCGTCAACGCAGACCACATCAACGCCGAACTGCTGGCGTTCCTGCAGGCGTAATCGTGCGATGCCGCGTGGCGCGGCCGCTGCGGCGGCCGGCTCGCGCGGCTGCACGACCGTCAGGCTCCACTTTTGCGTCGCACGCAATGCTCGTTTGCGGGGCGCTCCGATTCCCATCGGAGCGCCCCGCCCCTACGCTTGTCGGCATGCAGGACACACCATGCGCACTGCGGAACGCATGGGTCACAACTCCCCGCGCGCCTCTGCCAACCGATCACCGATCCGCCGGCAGGGGCGCGCGTGGCGCTCCACATTCCAGGAATCCATCATGTCGGCAGATTCGACTTCGCTTGCGGCCCGAGGACCTGCCGCCAAACTCACCCAGGGGCTCACCGCACTCTTCGCGCTCTGCTGCGGCGCGATCGTCGCCAACCTGTACTATGCGCAACCGATCACCGAGCTGATTGCGCCCGGCCTTCACATGTCAGGCGACACGGCGAGCCTCATCGTGTCGCTCACGCAGATCGGCTATGCATTCGGCCTGTTCTTCATCGTGCCGCTCGGCGACCTGCTCGAAAACCGCAAGCTGATGATCACGACGGCACTCGTCGCGATCATGAGCCTGGCGGCGGCGGCCGTCGTGCGAACACCCGGACTGTTCCTCGTCGTCTCGCTGCTGATCGGCTTCAGTTCGGTGGCGGTCCAGATCCTGATCCCGCTCGCCGCGCACCTCGCGCCGGATCATGCGCGTGGACGCGTCGTCGGCACGATCATGAGCGGGCTGCTGCTCGGCATCCTGCTTGCGCGGCCGATCTCCAGCGTCGTGGCCGACACGTTCGGATGGCGAATCGTGTTCGCCGCGGCAGCCGTGCTGATGACGCTCGTCACGGCCGTCCTCGCCATCACGATTCCGGCGCGCCAACCCGATCACCGGGCAACCTATTTCGAGCTGATCGGCTCGCTGCTGGTACTCGTGCGCACGATGCCCGTGCTGCGCCATCGCGCCCTCTACCAGGGGCTGATGTTCGCTTCGTTCAGCCTGTTCTGGACCGCCGTGCCGGTCGAACTGACGCGTCACTACGGTCTGTCGCAATCCGCGATCGGCCTGTTCGCGCTCGTCGGCGCCATCGGCGCGACGTCGGCACCGGTCGCCGGCCGTCTCGCGGACGCCGGCCACACCGTGCGGGCGACGCTGATTGCCCTCGTCGTCGGCACGTTGTCGTACGCGGTCGCGCTGATTCATGGTGCCGGACTGGCCGGGCTCGTCGTCACCGGTATTGCGCTCGATTTCGCGGTACAGATGAACATGGTGCTGGGCCAGCGCGAAATCTACGCACTTCATGCGGCGAGCCGAAACCGCTTGAACGCGCTCTACATGACGAGCATCTTCGTTGGCGGCGCCGCCGGTTCGGCGCTTGCGAGCACGCTGTACGAGCGCGGTGGCTGGCCGCTCGTCGCCGCCGTCGCCGCTGCATTCCCGGTCATTGCCCTCGCCCATTACCTCGCGATCGGACGCCCGTATGCGCGTCGTCACGCATCAGCGTGACCCGCATCCGGATCACACGTCATTCAGTCCAATTCACGCGCCGTTAAGGATTCCTGTCGGCTCGTGAATCTACAGTAACCCATCCCGTACCGCCGTTCGAGATAGCCGCGACGGCGCCCTGCCATATCTGTAAGGAAAATCTGCCATGTCCTCCCTCCTCGGCGGCTACGACTTGCACGGTCTCGCTCTGGCCAACCGCATCGTGATGGGCCCGATGACCCGTTCGCGCGCACCGCATCGCGGCATCCCGACCGATGCGATGGCGCAGTACTACGCGCAGCGCGCATCGGCCGGCCTGATCGTCAGCGAAGCGACCAACGTGAGCCGGATGTCCGCATCGTTCGAACTCACGCCGGGCCTCGTGACCGACGAACAGGTTGCCGGCTGGAAGCCCGTCACACAAGCCGTTCACGCGCAGGGCGGACATATCTTCGCGCAGCTCTGGCATGGCGGACGCGTCGGCTCGATGACGCTGCTCGACGGTCAGGCGCCGTTGTCGCCGTCCGGCGTGAACGACGATCTGGAGCAGTTGCAAGTCTGGGCGCAGTTGCAGAACGGGTACTACACGAAGATTCACGCGACGCCCTCGCGTGCGATGACGGCGGTCGACGTGGCCTGGGCCGTCGACGATTTCCGGCGCGCCGCCGCCCACGCGATGTCGGCCGGTTTTGACGGCGTCGAGATCCACGCGGCCAACGGCTATCTGCCGCACCAGTTCCTGTCGTCGACACTGAATCGCCGCGACGACCGCTACGGCGGTACGGTCGCGAACCGCGCACGCTTTCTCGCCGAAATCATCGACGCAATTGGCGGTGTGATGCCGCTGAACCGTGTCGGCGTGCGCGTGTCGCCCTACGCGAAATACAACAATGTGCGCGATGCGGATCCGGACGCGACCTATGCCTATGTCGCCCGCATGCTCACCGAGGCCGGCGTTGCCTATCTGCATGCGGCGGATACGAATGGCTGGAGCGGCGAACCCGACCTGCCGCGCATCATTGCGAACCTGCGCCGGCAATTCGGCGGCACGCTGATGCTGAACGGCGGGATTTCGCCTGAAGCCGCGAACGCGTTGATTGCCGCGGGTGACGCGGATCTCGTGGCGTTCGCGCGAGCGTATATCGCCAACCCGGATCTCGTGGAACGCGTCGCGACGGGCGCGCCGCTTGCTTCGGCAAAGCCGGTCGGCTGGTACGGCGGCGATCGTGCGGGCTATCTCGACTACGCGCGCCACGATGAGCCAGGGCCCGCGGCATGAGCGCATTCACCCGCATTCCGACGTGCAAGGAGAGGCAATGAACAGCAAACGGATAGGGTTCGGCATTGCCGGCGCCGTCATCGTCATTGCCGCCGCGATCGCCGGCGGCATTCTGTACGAACCGGCGATTGCGCCGATCGCGCCGCCGCAACCGGCGACGATCGATCCTCAACTGAAGCGGGAAGGCGCGCGAATCGTTGCGCTTGGCGACTGCGTCGTCTGCCACACCGCCAAGGGCGGGCGGCCGTTCGCCGGCGGCCTGCCGCTCGCGACGCCGTTCGGCACGATCTACGCGACCAATATCACGCCCGACCCTGAAACCGGCATCGGCACGTGGTCGCGCGACTCATTCGCCCGCGCGCTGCGTCGCGGGATTGCCCGCGATGGCCATCAGCTGTATCCGGCATTCCCGTACATCCATTTCACGCGGATGACCGATCGCGACATCGACGCCGCTTATGCGTACCTGATGAGCCGCGAGCCGGTCCGCACAACGACGCCCGACAACCGTCTCATGTTCCCGTTGAATTTCCGGCCGCTGGTCGCGTTCTGGAACGTGCTGTTCCTGCACGCCGGCGAGCGGCCGGCCGACCCGTCGCAACACGCCGAGTGGAATCGCGGCAAGCGGTTGGTCGACGGGCTGGGGCACTGTGCATCGTGCCATTCGCCGTTGAATGCCATCGGCGGCGAAACGGCCGGTCGCGCCTTCGACGGCGGCATCGTCGACGGCTGGGAAGCCCCGCCGCTCAACGCGCTGCAGACGGCAGTCAGGCCATGGACGAAGGAACAGCTCGTCACGTACCTGCGCACCGGCCGCGCATCGGAGCATGGCGCGGCCGCAGGCCCGATGCTGCCTGTCACGCGAGATCTCGCAACGGTGCCGAAGGAAGACGTCGATGCGATCGCGACGTACATCCTGTCGCTGCAGAAGCCCGGTTCGGCCATCCTGCGCGTCAACGCCGGCGTGATCCCCAAAACGCCCGCCGGGCAGCGTGGCGCGGTCCTCTTCAACGCGTCCTGTGCGCAATGCCACGGTCCGGCCTCGCCCATGCAGTCGATCGGCGAACGCCCGTCGCTGGCCACCAGCACGGCCGTGAACGCGGCCACACCGCGCAATGCGATCCAGATGATGCTCGGCGGGATCGACTGGCACGGCGTCGACGAAACGAACTACATGCCCGCGTTCGGCAGCCTTTACGACGACAGCCAGATCGCCGATCTCGCCGCGTATTTGCGCGGAACGTACTCGACCCAGCCGCCGTGGACCGATGTCGCAACGACGGTCGCGAAGCTCAGACAGGAGAACAGCGCACGATGATTACCCTCAATGTGAATGGTGTCGCGCACCGGCTCGACCTCGATCCGTCCACGCCGCTGCTCTACGCGCTGCGCAACGACCTCGATCTGCACGGCGCGAAGTTCGGCTGCGGCCTCGGTCAATGCGGCGCATGTACCGTGATCATCGACGACGAGCCGGTCTTTTCGTGCCTGCTCCCGGTCAGTGCGATCGGCGGCCGCCACGTGCGGACGATCGAAAGCCTCGGCACCGCGGCGCGGCCGGGACCGTTGCAACGCGCGTTCATCAAGCACCAGGCCGCGCAGTGCGGCTACTGCATCGCCGGGATGATCATGCGCGCGCAGGCGCTGCTCGAGCGCACACCGAAGCCGACCGAGCAGCAATTGCGCACGCACATGGAGCCGAATCTGTGCCGCTGCGGCACCCATATGCGGATACTCGCGGCGATCCGCGAGGTGGCGGGTCTCCCTGAACCGGGCGCCGACGCGTCCACGGCGGCTGCGCATGCTGAAGGAGCGGTCAGTCAATGAACGAGCCATTCGACGATATCGACGAGAGCCGCCGGCGTTTCATGCTGTCGGGCGCGCTGTTCGTCGCATTCGGCCTCGTGCCGGAGGCCGATGCGCTCGCCCAGATGGTGATCGCCGACGAAGGCGCGGCCGTGCACATCGGCAAGGCGACCCAGGCGCTCGCGGGCAGCCTGAAGACGAACCCGCTGCTCGACGCATGGATCCGGATCGCGCCCGACGGCCACGTGACCGTGTTCACCGGCAAGGTCGAACTCGGCACCGGCGTGCGGACCGCGCTGCTGCAGATCGCGGCAGAGGAGCTGAACATGCGGCCGGCGCTGATCACGTTCCTGACGGCCGATACGGGCGCGTCGCCGGACGAAGGCCTGACGGCCGGCAGCCATACGATCGCGGACAGCGGCAGTGCGCTGCTGAATGCCGCCGCGCAGGTGCGCGGCCTGCTGGTCGATGCGGCCGCGCGGCGGTTCGGGCTCGCCGCGGATGCGCTCGTCACAAGCGATGCCGTGATTCGTGCGCCCGACGGTCGCACGATGACCTACGGCGATGCGGTGCGCTTCGTCGACCTGCATCGCCCCGCCACTGCCACCTCGCCGCTGAAGGATCCAAAGACCTTCCGCACGATCGGCGCGTCGCTGCCGCGCGTCGACATCCCGTCGAAAGTCACGGGCGGCGCCAGCTACGTGCAGGACATGAAGCTGCCGGGCATGCTGCATGCACGCGTCGTGATGCCGCCGGTGTACGACGCGAAGCTCGTGCGCTTCGACGAGCATGCGGTCGCGGCGCTGCCCGGCGTCGAGCGGATCGTGCGCAACGGCAGCATGCTGGCCGTCGTCGCGCGTGGTGAATGGCAGGCGGTCGTCGCGCAACGTGCGCTGGCCGCGTCGTGCGAATGGACGCCCGGCCGCGCGCTGCCCGACCCGGAGACCGTGCATCGCGACCTCAAGCACCTGTCGACGCAATCGATCACGATCGCCGATCGCCACGCCCCCGCCGGCACCGCGGTCAAAACCGTGCGCGCCGACTTCGTCAAGCGTTACCTGCTGCACGGCTCGATCGGCCCGTCCTGTTCGGTGGCGTGGCTCAAGGGCGGCGAACTGACGGTCTGGACGCATTCGCAGGGCGTGTATCCGCTGCGCGACGCGCTCGCGGAGATGCTGTCGATGCCGAAGGACAAGGTGCGCTGCGTGCACGCCGAAGGCTCGGGCTGCTACGGCCACAACGGCGCCGACGACGTCGCCGCGCATGCGGCGCTTGTCGCGACGGCGATGCCCGGCCAGCCGATTCGCGTGCACTGGATGCGCGAGCAGGAACACACATGGGACCACTTCACGCCAGCGATGGTGACGAGTGCGCGCGCGTCGCTCGATGCGAACGGCCGCATCGTCGACTGGCAGTATGAACTCTGGAGCAGCTCGCACAACGAGCGCATCGTCAACGCGGGGCGCCTGCTGCCCGCGCGCATGCTCGACAAGCCGTTCGTACCCGCACCTTCGGTGCCGATGCTGCAGCCGGAGGGCGGCGGCGATCGCAACGCGATCCCGCTCTACGCGTTGCCGAACCTGCACGTGATCAACCATTTCTCGCCGACGATGCCGCTGCAGACGTCCGCGATGCGCTCGCTCGGCGCGCACACCAACGTGCTCGCGATCGAGAGCATGATGGACGAACTCGCGCAGGCGGCCGGCATCGATCCGGTCGAGTTCCGCCTGCGGCACCTGGACGATCCGCGCGCGCGGGACGTGATCCAGCTCGCGGCCAGGCAGTTCGGCTGGCCGCGGCCGCCGCGTGCGCGCAACCGCGGCGTCGGCTTCGCGTTCGGCAAGTACAAGAACCTGATGGCCTATGTCGCGCTGGCGGTCGAGGTGTCGGTCGTGCCTGAAACCGGCCATGTCACGCTCGAACGCGCGGTGGCCGCGGTCGATGCCGGGCAGATCGTGAACCCGGACGGCATCCGCAACCAGATCGAAGGCGGCATCGTGCAGTCGGCGAGCTGGACGCTCTACGAGGCGCTGCGCTACGATACCGCGCGGATTCGCAGCTTCGACTGGAGCAGCTACCCGATCCTGCGCTTTTCGTCGGTGCCGGACTCAATCCGCGTACATCTGGTCGACCGCCCCGGTGCGCCCTTCCTCGGTGCGGCCGAAGCGTCGATGGGACCGACGGCCGGCGCGCTCGCCAATGCGTTGTTCGACGCGACCGGCAAGCGTGTGCGCGACATGCCGCTCGCGGGCGATGCGTTGCGTCGGCAGATCGATGCCTGATTCGACCGGCCGGCATGCACGCCGCGCCGGCCGGCGACTCAAACAAGGTCGACATGGATAAATTCTCTTCGCTTCGCGCATTCGTCGAAGTGGCGGAGGCCGGCGGTTTCTCACGTGCCGGCCGGCGTCTCGATCTCGCGGCGTCGTCCGTGGTGCGAGCGGTCGATGCCCTCGAGGCGTCGCTCGGCGCCGCATTGCTGAACCGGACCACGCGGCAGGTCACGCTGACCGATGCGGGCTCCGTCTACTACGCACGCGCGAAACGGTTGCTCGACGACCTCGCGGACGCGGATTCGCTCGTCTCCGATCGCGGTGACGAACCGTCCGGGCCGCTGCGCGTGTCGGTCCCCGTCTCCTATGGCACGCGCTGCCTCGCACCGCACATCGCGACGTTTCTCGCGCGCTATCCGAAGGTCGGCGTGGACATGCAGCTCACCGACGAACGCGCCGATCTCGTCCTCGACCGGATCGATGTCGCGATCCGGCTCGGCGATGCCGCGCCCACCGCCGACGTCATTGCGCGGCCGCTCGGCGAATTTCGCCGCTACGTCGTCGCGAGCCCCGGCTACCTGCATGCGCATGGCACGCCGTCCGCGCCGCAGGACCTGACGGATCACGCCTGCCTGCGCTTCGACTTCGGCGTCGACCAGCAGGTATGGACGTTTTCCGGCGAGCGCACGGTGACGAAGACGATCGTGACGGGGCGCCTCAAGTCCAACCACATCGAGGTGCTGCACAGTGCCGCGCTCGACGGCGCCGGCATCGCGCTGCTGCCCGACTGGCTCGTCGATACGGACATCCGGTCCGGTCGGCTGAAGCAGCTGTTCGGCCAGTACGAGGTCACGCCCGACGCGACGCGCTCGGTCGTCACCGCGCTCTATCTGCCGAGCCAGCGTGGCTCGAAGCGCGTATCGGCCTTCGTCGATTTCGTCTCGACGCTGATCGGCACGACACCCTGACCGCACGCCGGGTACGTCGACGAACCGCGATGCGATCGGCGCCTGTCAGCCGAAGATCCGCATCGATGCCGACAGGTTTCACCATCCCGACATCCACCGGGTACTGGCACGCGTCTTTCGGCACCGAACCGACGGCCCACGACGAGCGGTCCATCGACCAACGGGTAACGGGCGAGACAGGTGTAGATCCAGGTGCGATCGGTGTAGCCGACCTAGACACATGGATAATGGCGCCATATCGACGCCCGAAATACGATGGCGGCAATTCACCGGGCCGCGTGCCACGCGTCCGGGCGAGTGCTCAACGGGCGGCACGCCCGCGCCATTTCATTGAATGAGCAAAAACATGCACACATTCGACCGGGTAGCGGTATCCCTCGAAAGCCGCGAAATTTTCGTGGACGGCGAATCACGCCATATCAGCATGCGTGCGTTCGACATCCTCGAGCTGCTGATCAAGGCGGACGGCCGACTCGTCACGAAGGACGAGATCATGGACAAGGTCTGGCCGAATACATTCGTCGTCGACAACAACATCCAGGTTCATATCTCGGCGCTGCGCAAGATTTTCGGTGGCAAACACGGCACCATCAAGACATGCGCCGGGCGCGGCTACCGGCTCGCGCGGCCGGTAGAAGCACCGTCCGGCGGGGGGCAGGTCGACATGCCGGGTCGCATCGCGGCCGTACCGTCCGCCCTCTTCGGCCGTGACGCCGTAATCGCCGGCGTGCTCGATGCCATCGCGTCCGAGGCCATCGTGACGCTGTGCGGCCCCGGCGGGATCGGCAAGACCACCGTCGCCCACGAATGCGTATGGCAGTTCTCGGCCGGCACCGGCATGGCCGTCTGCTTCGTCGACCTGGCCGACGGGCCGCCGTACGAATCCGTGTTGCATGCCACCGCGCGTGCGTTGAAGCTGCCTTCGGCGGAACTCGACCGCGTGGTCGCGGCGCTCGACGCGCGACCGACCTTGTTGTACTTCGACGGCTGCGAGCACGTGGCCGACGAAGCCGCGCAGCTCTGCGCCGCCCTTCATGCGCATTGCCCCGGCACCCGCATCGTTGCAACGAGCCGCGAGCCGCTGCGGATAGCGCACGAACGGGTGTACCGGATTCCTCCGCTGGATTCGCCGGCAGAGGATGCGACCGGCGCGGACGCACTGGCCTGCAGTTCCGTCCGGATGTTCCTGAAGCGCGCGACGGCGACGGGCTCGGACATTTCGCTCGATCCGTGCACGCTGCAGCGCGTCGCATCGATGTGCCGCGCGCTCGACGGCATTCCGCTCGCGCTGGAACTGGCGGCTTCATGTGTCGCTTCGCTCGGCATTCCGACGTTGAGCGCCGAGCTCGATGCACGACTGCTCGAGCTGCCCAACCTGTTGCGCGCCGCACCGCCGCGACACAAGACGATGTGGGCGGCACTTGACTGGAGTTATCGGTTGCTGGACGATGACGAGCGAACGCTACTCGGGCGCCTGTCGGTCATCGACGGCGCGTTCGAGCTTGCAACCGCCCGCGCGGTTGCCGGTTGCGAGCACTTCAGCTCGGCGCGGATGTTGAGCGGCATCGTCGGGCTGGTGGAGAAGTCGCTGATCCTGACCAGCCCCGGCGCCAAGACGCAACGCTATCGGCTGCCCAGGCCAACGCGGGCATATGCGCTGAAAAAGCGGATGGAAGCCGGCGAATTCGGTGAACTCGAGCATCTTCGCCTCTATGGCGAACCGGCACCCTATGCGTCTGCTGCCGCATTGGTGCCGCACGTCGCCTACTGACGGCACCGTGAGCCGCGAACCCGTCCGATTCGGGGTTAGCCCGGATTCGCCGTTCGGCGCAATTATACGAACGAGTAATCGCGGTGAAGCGAAACTGTCCTTATCATTACAGCTTGCCTCGTAAAGTTCGCGCTCATGGCCTTCGTTTGCATTATCGATGATGACGCGTCGGTACGGAAAAGCCTTGAAAGCCTTCTCAAAGCGGCCGGACACACGGCTCTGTCGTTTGCGTCGGGCGAGGATTTTCTGCTCTCCGACCAACGACTTCGCGCCGCCTGCCTCCTTCTCGACTTCAAGATGAAAGGAATGAACGGCCTGGAAGTCCAGCGTGCACTCAATGAAAAAGGGGCGCGGATACCCGTCATCATCATGTCCGCTCAACGCGACGAGGATGTCGTCAGGCGTGCATTGGATCAAGGTGCGCTGGACTTCCTGCGCAAGCCCTTCTCCGATGACGACCTGTTGAACCTGGTCGATCAGGCGACCTCTTCCGGCAGCGCCGGCCCTGACTGATTCCGCCTTGAATCGCCGTGATAGTGCAACTGCATAGAATGTCGGGAGCCGTGGCAACATGATGCGCGCCGGTTCGATCGCCTCGAAGGAATTCAGCATGCCAAGCGAAACAAGCACGATATCGCCGGACGTGCCGAACCATCCGCCTGTCGTCTATATCGTCGACGACGACGAAACCCTGCGCCGCTCGCTCGACTCCCTGCTGCGCTCGGTCGGCCTGCACGTCGAAACGTTTGCGTCGTCGCGCGACTTTCTCGCATTCGCTCGGCCGGACGCGCCGAGTTGCCTGCTGCTTGACGTGCGCCTGCGCGGAGAAAGCGGTCTCGCCTTTCAGGAAGATGCGATGCGCAACGGGCTGAACATTCCGATCCTGTTCATGACGGGCTTCGGCGATGTTCCGATGTCGGTCAAGGCGATGAAAGGCGGCGCCGTCGACTTCCTGACCAAGCCGTTTCGTGAGCAGGATATTGTCGACGCCGTCACGCGCGCCCTCGCACTCGATGCCGAGCGGCTCGACGCGGCCCGCTCGCTCACCGGCCTGCGGGCCGCCTATGCTTCGCTGACGCCTCGCGAGCGCGAAGTCATGGGATTCGTCATCACCGGCCTGATGAACAAGCAGATCGCGGGGCACCTGAACCTGCACGAGATCACCGTGAAGGTCCATCGCGGTCAAGCCATGCGCAAGATGGGCGCGCGCACGCTGCCCGATCTCGTTCGCATGGCACAAGCGCTCGGCATCGAGCCGCACGACCTCCGGAATTGAAGACGGGCTGCCGCCCGCGGCAGCCCGTTCAGCGGGCGGCTTCGGCAAGCGGCAGCCGGAACACGAACGCCGAGCCGACGGACGGCCCCGCCGCCGCGGTCAGCATTCCACCGTGCGCCTCCATGATCGATTTGCAGATGGCGAGCCCCATGCCCATGCCATGCGACTTGGTCGTAAAGAACGGATCGAATATGCGCTCCGTCAGCGATTCGTCGATCCCCGGGCCGCTATCGAGCATGCTGACGACGACATGGCCCGCGTCGATCGTCGACGCCACGTCGAGCAGGCGCGGGCCCTCGACACCGTCCATCGCATCCAGCGCATTGGTAATCAGGTTCAGAACGACCTGCTGGATCTGAATCCGGTCGGCCAGGACCTCAACGCCACGGCTGTCCAGCCGGACACGCAGCCCGACCCGCTTCGCATCGATCTCCATTGCCGTCAGCTTCAGCATTTCGCCGACGAGGTCGTCGATCACGACCGGCGCGAGCGTGACCGGCGCCTGCTTCGCCAGCGACCGCAACGCTCGCACGATGTCCGCCGCACGAACGCCCGACGCACGGATATCCTCGAGATTGGACAGCGCCTCGGCAATGTTCGGCTGCGCGCCGCCCAGCCAGCGCAGGCTCGCGCCGGCGCTCGACACGATGCTGGTGAGCGGCTGGTTGATCTCGTGGGCGATCGACGCGGCGAGTTCCCCCATCACGGTGACGTGGGCCGCATGAGCCAACTCCGTCCGCGCGCGCCGCAACGCCTCTTCCATTTCCTGGCGACGCGCATTTTCCTCGATCAGCTCGGTATAGAGCCGCGCCGTTTCAAGCGAATTCGCAGCCTGCGGCGCCAGCACCTCGAGCATGGCGGTGCGTTTGGGCGTGAATACGCCGTGTACCAATGCGTTCTCGAGATAGAGCACGCCGATCAGTTCCCCTTGCTTGAGCAACGGCAAACAGAAGGCGGACCGGGTCGGGCGGATGGCGAGGCTCGACGCATGCTCGGGCATCCCCTGCGTCGACGCATCGTCGAACACGAGCGGCTTGCGCGTTCGCATGACCCGCTTCAGCATGGAGGTCGGCATGTCCTTGTCGACAGGCGTCGTCCGGGTGAAATCGACGACCACGTCGTCGCCATCGACACGGGCCGATGCCTCGATCCGCGGCTCGCCGTTGCGCACGAGGATCAACACGCCGTACTGCGCGCCGGCGTGTACGACCATGTTGATCATGAGCGACTGGACGAGACGTTCCAGGTCGAGCTCTTCGGACAGCGACTGCGCGGTACGCATCGCGACCATGAAATCGAGATCCTTGCTGCCTCGAATCTCCAGCGGCGTCGCCGCCGGCAACGCGTCGGTCGCGACGAACGAATGCTGCGTCTCGATCCGGGCCGCCTTGCCGAGCGCGCCCCAGCGTCGATAGCAAGCGTGGGCGATGCGCAAATGGTGACGCGCGACGCCGGAAAGCAACGATTCGGCAGCGTGGCGGCTCGCCAGCTCGTGCGCCAGCGCTTGCTCGTGCACGAAGCCTTGGGCCGCCGCCATGTTGGCCGACGCCTCGTACAGCTGCATCGCACGAAGATCATTGCCACGCACGCGCTCGAATTCCGCGTCGATCAACAACAGCTTGTTCTGGAATGTTCCGGGATTCAGGGCCGACCAGGTCGCCATCTGTTCACGGTGGCGGGTGACTGTCGCGAGTAGTTGCTCCGATGCCAGCCGCCCCCGGTTCCCGTAGATCGCGGTCAGCGTCGCGAACAGGTGGAAATCGGCGAGCACGATATGCGCTGGCGCGGACCACGTGAGCGGCAACGCGGCTTCGAATGCAGACTCGGCCGTATCGAGATCGCCAAGCAAGAACGCGGATTGTCCGCGCAGCACGAGCGTCCAGAACGACAACACCGCCATCGGCGGCTTGTCGCAGCGCTCCGCGTGCCCGACCTCCCGGCCCCGGGATTGCCACGTTCCGATCGTTCGGCCGCTGCCCGCCTGAAGCGACTCGACATACTCGGCCTGAGTCGATACCAGGTCGACGATGTCATGGTAGCCGGCGTCGCGCGCAATCGTCAGCAAAGACTCGATCTCGTCGCGGATTCGCGGCAACGTCTCGCCCATCGCGATCAGGTCCGACACGATGTGATTGCAGCTGTAGCACAGCCAGCGCAATTCCGCGCTTTCGTTTCCGGCCGCCTTTGCCTGCCGTGCATAATCGAGCGCCGACGCAAGCGGCCGGGTCCACACGCTGACCTGGTCAAGTGCGACCAGCGTCGCCGTGCGATAACGCTCGAAGCCGTGCTTGTCGACGAGTGCGAGCGCGGCTTTCGCGAATGCCAGCCCTTCCTCGTAGGCGTCGTAGACATCGGCAATGTAGACGCCGTACCACGCCAGCCCCTGCACCGACGCCCCCGTGACGCCGTATTGCAACGTCAGCCGTACCATGGTCGCCAACTGCAGCAACGTCAGCCCCGCACTCGGATAAAACATCGCGGCTTCAAGGGCGGTCAGCAAGCCCATGGCCGCCTCGATGCGCGCGTCATCCATCTTCTCGAGCGCAACGAGCTCCGCGATCGGACGCCCCGCGAGTTCGGCTTCGATGTCGTGGTACGCGTCAGCCAGATCACCGGTCGAAGGCTCGGCCGGGAAATCAATGTCGAGCAGCCTCAAGCCTTCGAGTGCAACGTCGACGGCCCCCGCATAGTCCGAGTTGACCGTCAGCAGTGCGGCCTTGAGCCGATAAACCTCCGCCGCATCGATCGCCGAGCGCATGCGGGGCAACAGCGCATCGATTTCCCGTGCCGCCTGCTCCAGGTGACCGGTGGCAAGCAAGGTACGACAACGCAGCACGGTCAGCGCCCGTGCGAGCTCGTACGTATCGCTCCAGGCGGCCTTGCCGAGCAACGTCTCGGCCGATGCGAGAAACGCAAGTGTCCGGTCGCGCGCAGTCGCCGCGGTGCGCTCCGCTGCGAGGATCAGCATGCCGGCAAACGAAACCGCCCTCGCACGCTCGACCGGATTGCGAATCGCCAGCTCGATCTGATTGGCGATATCGAGCACGGTGCCCGGGTTGCGGGCAGACGACAGCGAAATCATCTCGGTGGCGATCCACTCGTGCCGCGCCGCACGCGTAGCCCGATCGAGCAACGCATAGGCCGCCTCGCGAATCCTGTCATGGGCGAATCCCCATTGCTCGCCCCGACGCCAGACAAAACCCGTCCGCCGCGCGTGTTCCAGCCGGAACAGGACATCGCCACGCGCCGTGCCCAATATGCGCGCAATGCGCGTGGAATCACACTCCGCCCCGATACAGGCGAGCCAGCTGAGCGTATCCCGCTCGGCCGGCGGCAATCCCCCCAGCCGCTGCTCGAGCAACTCGACGACATTGTCCGCATCGTGGTGTCGTTCGATTGCCTCCCGGTCCCACGTCCACGCATGGCGTTCGCCGTCGAACCGAACCAGCCGTGCATCGAAGAGGGCACGCAGCAGTTGGCGCACATGGAACGGATTGCCTTCCGCCTTCGCATGGATCAGTTCACCGATCGCGTGCACGCGATCGAGCGGCTCGGCCAGAAACGACCCGATCATTCGAACGACATCGGACGCTTGCATCGGCGCGAGATCGATCGCGGTCGCGCAGGTCCCGCGCAAGCGTTCGATGAATGCCCGGAAACGGGCCGTCCGATCGCACTCGGCCGGCCGACAGGTGAGGACGACGCACAGGTTCGCCGGCGCATCGGCAACCAGCGCGTCGATGAAGTCGAGCGTGGCGTCATCGGCCCATTGAACATCGTCGATCGCAAGCAGCAGCGGCGAACCCGGCGACGCGAATGCGGAAAACGCACTTGCCAGTATCTGGTGAACGCGAGACACGGGCATCGTGTCGGTCCAGGCCACGTCGAGCTCCTGCATGCCCATTGCCTGCCCGATCTCGGGAGCCAACTGAGCCAGCGAGCCGGCATGTTCGCGCAGACGCTCGCGGATTTCCCGTGCCAGTTCCACCTGCGTGTCGTCTTCCCCCGGCGCGACATGGGGCAATAGCGAGCGCAACGCACTGACGACCGGTGCATAAGGTTGCGATGATTGATATTGATCGACCTTCCCGATGCCACAGAACTGCGACGACGGATTCAACCGCGACCTGAGCCGGTCGACGAGCATCGTCTTGCCGAGCCCCGCCCCACCCTCGATCAGGACCATCGACGCGCGCCCCGTGAGCGCAACGTCGTCATAGGCATCGACGAGCTGGCGCAGTTCGCCTTCGCGCCCGACGAATGCACCGGGCCCGGCATCCTGCATGAAGCGGTCGGCGCGCGCGAGTTCGAACGGCGCGACCGCGCCCGACGCCGTCCACACTGCATGGATGTACGCGAGATCGTGATGAAGGGACTCGGCGGTCTGGTAGCGGGTATTCGGATCCTTCGACAGCAGCTTGAGGATGACCTCGGCGAGTATCGGCGGCACGTCAGCCCGGTGCTTGCCCGGTTTAGCGGGTTCGACCGCGACATGGGCATGCAACCACTCGGCCAGCGATGAGGCCCTGAACGGGTACGCGCCCGTCAATAGCTCGAAGAGCGCGACACCGACCGAATACAGATCGCTTCGCTCGTCGTCGAACGCATCCTCCCACACGGTCCGCTCAGGTGCGGCGTACGGCGCTGCGGCCTCGCTCGGCTGTCGTTTCGAACGTAGCTCGCCGGTCAGGTCGCCGGCGTGCATGAAGGAGCGAATACGCACGACGCCGTTCGACTCGCGCAAGAAATTGGCGGGCCGAATGTCGCCGTGCACGAGATGCTGCCCGTGCATCTTCGCGACGCACCGTGCCATTCCGGTCGCGATGGCGAAAAACTGGGCGATGGACAGTTTTCCCGCCAGCGACGACAGGGGTATGCCTTCGGTCGCCTCGTAAAGCAACGCCGGCCCGTCCGCGGTCCGAACCAGCACATGCGGAACGACAGCCCAGTCCGGCGACAGCCTGGCCCGGAGATTGAATTCGCGCTCCATCTGGCTGCAGGCCAGCTCGTTCGACCATTCCGTCTGCAACGCGAGCCAGGTCGTGTCCGACACGAGATCGACGACCTGACATTCAACAAACGTGTCCGACGCCCGAATGAAGTTCTGCGTAGCTTGCGCGTACCGTCTCTCGTCCCAGACGATCTCTTCAGCGACGTGGTTCTCCATGCTTCGTTTCACCATTCAACACAAGTCACATACGACGAATCGGTACCCCGACACGCCCCTCCCACCCAGCGCCGCCAACGTCACGGCACTTCGATCGACACGCCCCATTGGTCATATGTATCCCGCACGGTCACATTTTTTGTGACGATCGTGGCGTCATCGCGAGCGCCTGCCGGCCAAACCGTGTGGTTTTGTTTCGGGGTTCAAGCGGATCGATGCCGGACCGCTACCTGCCGGCACCGGCTCGACCGCCGTTGCGTGTCCGCGTAACGATCCGAACGTCCACTGTTGCACGGCTCGGCGAACGCGAGCTCGTGGACAATCCATTTCCCGTTTCGAATCGCGCCGCTCCCGGGCAGAACGTTCGAAAATGCTTTCAAAGCCCGCTCGCGCTGCGACGCAACGAATCACTCGCTGCCGACTTTATCTCAAAAAAAGAGGGTGTTCTTGTACGTTTGTTACGCGAATTGAACGAGAGTTACCCGGCAGCGGCCCGCCACGTTCGCAAGCGCGTTGCATGCACCAGGCGAATGCGCCGCTGCTTTCAGCATCCCGCAGTTTTTTTGTGCATCGCAACAGTGTAGACTCGCTCCTCGCCAACCTTCCGCCTGTCGATCCGAGGTACGTCGCATGCTGCTTACTGCCCAGCCCGCCACCGGCCCGATGAAGAAGGACACGCTTGGATGCACGTCGAGCCAGTTGCGCACGAATCTGGAACTGCACGGCACCGACATGACCTTCTACCGCAAATGCATGGACAACGGCACCGTCCATCGCGTTGCGATGCCGGCGTCGGATCGCGGCTACCTGATCGGCGTGTCGATGAACAGCGGCCATCGGCGCGACATTTTCCAGGGGCAACGCAAGATTGCCCGGCATTTCAGCGACGACTCCATCTATATCCGCGATATGTCCGACGACTATCGCGCCGATCTTCACGGCAATTTCGATTTCGTGCTCATCGAACTGCCGGGATTGTTTTTCGACCGCCTCGACGCCGAACGCGACGCGGGCCGATTCGCAGGACTGACGTGCGCGATCGATCAGCGCGACCCGGTACTCGGCCACCTGGCCCGTGCGGTCGCCGGGAGCTTCGATACCGCGGGCGCGCTGAACGCGCTCTTCGTCGAACAGATGGGGCTCGCTATCGGCATCCATCTTTCGAAGCAATACGGAACGCCGTTGCTGCCAGCAAACCGTATTGGCGGGATGCTGTCGCGTGCGCAGGAAGCGCTGGCGAAGGAGTTGCTGGTCGCCAGCCTGAATGAAGGCACGGCAATCGCGGACGTTGCACGCGAATGCAATCTGTCGCGCGGCTATTTCATTCGCGCATTCGCCAAGACCACGGGTCGCACGCCGCATCAGTGGTTGCTGGATCAGCGCATTCAGCAGGCCCGCAAGCTCGTCGAAGCATCGGAGATGACGTTATCCGAAATCGCCAGCTGTTGCGGGTTCGCCGATCAAAGTCATTTGAGCCGTACCTTTACCCGAGTCGTCGGCAAGCCGCCCGGCGCCTGGCGACGTCGAAGCGGCCGCTGATGCGATACGGCGCGCGGGACAATCAACGGCCGGTCCAGCCGCCGAGAAAATCGAGCAGCAACGCGTTGACGCGCTCGGGTTGCTCCTCCTGCGGCAGGTGCCCACAGTGAGCGATCGGCTCGGCACGCAGGTTGGACGCCATCCCCTCCCACACCGCCTTCATGTCGAACATTCCGCCGACCGCGTAAAAATCCTCGCCCCAAATCGCCATCGTCGGGCAGGCAATCCGGATATCGGCGTCCGCCTGATCCTGCTCGACGTCCTGCGCGTTCGCCCGGTAGTCGGACATCGCGCCGCGCACGGCGCCGGGTCGCTTGTACGCCTTCACGTAAGCGTCGAAATCCGCGCCCTCGATCGTGTGCGGGTTGTAGCACCAGTCGGAAAAGAAGTGACGCAACCAGGCTTCCTCGTTGCCGGCGATCAGCGTCTCGGGCAAATCCACCACCAGATGGAACAGGAAGAACCAGTACGCGCGCGCCGTTTTCGGACTCATGTTTTCCGCGACGATACGCGTCGGCACGTTGTCCATGACCACCAGGCGGTCGACACGCTCCGGGTGGTCCTTCGCCAGCCGTGTAGCGACTCGCGCGCCGCGGTCGTGCCCGACCAGCACGACTTTCTCGATCCCCAGCGCATCCAGCAGGCGAATGATGTCGAGCGCCATGTTGCGCTTGTCGTATCCTGACGCCGGCTTGCCGGTTTCGCCGTAGCCACGAAGATCCGGCGCGATCACGCGATACGTGCGGGCGAGCACCGGAATCTGGTGTCGCCATGCGTAGCTGGTCTCCGGAAAGCCGTGAAGCAACACGACAACCGGCCCGGTGCCCGCGTCGAGGTAATGTTGCCGGATGCCGTTCGCGACCCGCGTATGGTGAGTCACCGCACTGTTTTCCAACGTTTCCACGATCGTTCCTTCAAAAGAATGGCCTGGGGATTTGCCGCCGCCTGCTGGGCATCAAGGGCGAGGCGCTCCGCCGCCCCCGGGCATTGGCGACGCGTCGTAGTTCACAGGCACCCAGTCAAAGGTGTCGCCCTCCTTCCGCACATGCCCGAGCCCCGGAAACGAAACGTGGGCAGCACCGACGAGGTAACGTCGGTCCGCGACCTCACGCAGGATCTCGCGTCGGGATTCGCGCGCTTCCGGGGGATCGCTGTCGTACTCGACGGTCGCTTGCGGTTGTCGAAGCTGGATTGCCGCGACATGCACGACATCCCCCCAGACCAGCAGGCGTGCGGCGCCGCTTTCGACGAGATAGGCCATCTGGCCCGGCGTGTGGCCCGGTAGCGAAATCGCGCGAATACCTGGCTCGAGTACGCCGTCGCGATCGAACGTCTTGAACCGCCCAACAGCACGGTAAGGCTCGATTGCCGCAGTTGCTGCGTCAAAGAACGGCGCAAGCAGCGGCGACGCGTGAGTCTTGTTGGCCGGATCGAGCCAGTAGTCGGCCTCCTTGCGGCTCACCATCACGATCGCATTCGGAAATACGGCTGCATCTTTCGAGGCGATGCCGCCGATATGGTCTTCGTGCATATGGGTCAGCAATACTTCGTCGACCTGTTCCGGCCGATAGCCGGCCGCGCGCAGATTGTCGACCAGGCGTCCGCAGCAATCACCGTACAGCGCGCCCGCGCCGGCATCGATCAGGATCAGTTTCTCTCCGGTATTCACCAGAAACGCATTGATCGACCCTTGCACCGGTGGCACAAGAAATGCACGCCGCAGATCGTTCTCGATATCGATGTTCGGCACACCTTCGACCACCTTGTCGATCGGGAACGGATGGGTTCCGTCCGACAGCGCCGTCACCTCGAACTTGCCTACCATCGTTCTGTAGAACCCCGGCGCCTGCTTGCCGGCGAGCGGCGCAGCAGCAAAGGCTGCGGCGGCCCACGCTGTCGCGATGCCGGCCAGCCCCCGTGTCAGGCACTTGCGCACGCGCATCCAGCCTCGTTCTCGAACACTTGCCATTGGGGCCCTCGGGTGTATTTTCACGAGCACCCAGCATAACGACCACCCCATTCTGCGTCCCTAAACTTCCTGAATCGTTCTGATTGCGTTCCTTAAGTCGCATCCGCGGCACCCGGCACGGTCGATGCACGGTTCCCCTGCCACTCCCGCTGTTGTCGACAACGATGTTGCGCTCGACCGGATCACTGGCGCACATGGATACATTTCGATTTACCGCCCGCGCCTGGTGCGCGATTGTTGGTTCGATACTGCCCGCCTCAACGCATTGGCGATCCAGAAGGCGCCGGGGCGAACACGGGTCGCCTGGCCGTAACCGGAATATTCCCTGCACACATCACACAACATTCCGCACATCGCTGTACTCTTTCGGATTCCGACGTACAGGATCGAATATGAACGAGAAACTTCCGACACTACTCAGCTTCAATGGCGGCTTCGTCGATACCGCCGGCTTCCTCGCATTGCAAGGGTTGTTCACTGCACACGTGACCGGCAACTTCGTCACGCTCGGTGCAACGCTCGTATCCGGCACGTCGGGAGCAATCGCGAAACTGGCGGCATTGCCGGTATTCTGCATCGCGATCCTGCTCACGACCGCGTGCGCAAACCGGTTGAGCGGACGCGGCCCCGACGCGCTACGCATGATGCTGCTTGCACAGGCCGCGTTGCTGACGATCGGCGCCGTGCTCGGCGTGTCCGTCGGACCGTTTCCGGACAGCGATGCGCTGCCGGCCCTCGCAACGGGCATGACGCTGGTCGTCGCAATGGCCGTACAGAATGCGCTGCACCGCCTTCATCTCTCCGACGCACCGCCAACCACGCTGATGACCGGCACCGTCACGCAGATCATGATCTCGCTCGGCGAACGTATCGGTTCACCCGAACCACGCCCGCCGGGAGACGGCGCGCGACTGCGACGGATGGCTATCGGCGTGGCAGCGTTCGCCGCCGGATGCGGCGTGGCGGCTGGCCTCTATCTGGCGGTCGGCCTGTGGTGCCTGTTCGTGCCGCCGGTCATCGTCATGATCGGCTGGGCGTGCGCGCACCGATCCGGGTCGCCCGCCGACGCGCACTGAGCGTTTTCCTCGGCAGGATCGCGTGCATCGCCGCTGCAGCCATCAAGCTGCACTTGTGCACTTTCCGTCCGCGTAAAAAAACTGCCGCGCTCACGGCGCGGCAGTTTCCTGGTCACGTCGGGCCGACATGCCGGCCCGAACACGGCACGCATTACTTCGCGGGAACCGCCGCGAGAATCTCGTGCGAATTCGCCGTCCGCTGCTTCGCCTTGTGCACCATCGTGTAGGCATAGTCGACACCGATGCCGTACGCACCCGAATGCTCCTTCGCGATCGCCATCACTGCGTCGTAGGTCCCGCGACGCGCCCAGTCGCGCTGCCATTCGAGCATCACCTGCTGCCAGGTCACCGGCACGACGCCGGCCTGGACCATGCGCTCCATCGCGTAGTCGTGCGCTTCCTTCGACGTGCCGCCGGACGCATCGGCGACCATGTAGATCTCGTACCCGCCTTCCAGCATCGCGCACAACGCGAACGAGTTGTTGCAGACCTCGGTCCACAGACCGGATACGACCACCTTCTTGCGATCGTTCTTCGCCAGCGCGTCGCGGACCTTCTGGTCATCCCACGAATTCATCGACGTACGTTCGAGCAGCGGATGATCCGGAAACACGTCCAGCAGCTCCGGATACGTGTAGCCGGAGAAGCTCTCCGTCTCGACGGTCGTGATGATCGTCGGAATGTCGAACGTCTTTGCGGCCTTCGCGAGCGCCACCACGTTGTTCTTCAGTACCTGGCGGTCGATCGACTGCACACCGAAAGCCATTTGCGGCTGCTGATCGATGAAGATCATCTGGCAGTTGTCGGGGGTCAGTACTTCGAGTTTCGGGTTGCTCATGGTTGATCCATCCTCTCAAGCTTCATAACGTTACGGGTTGTCCGGCTTGCGCCGCACGCATCACGCTGACGATCTCCGCCTACCCGCGCGGCGTCGTCGCAACGAGGCGGCGCATGCGTTCGGGGCGCTCATGTCACGCAGCCTCTCGACTGCTGTGCCGCCGAGCTTTTCAGCGTCGTTACCATGCTAATGACGATGCGTTGAAACATCCTTAATCGTCCTTAATCCTGCATCGGCAGGCCGCTCAACCGCGCATGGCCTGCCTACAATTCGTTCGTCGCGGCACGCTCGCTTCATCTTCATGCATCGATCGACCGTGCACCGAACGACTGCCACCGGCGGTCTGCACGCACCCTCTTCTGTCCACGCATCGCTCAGGAATCCGTTCATGAAAATCTATGTGCTGTCGCTACTGGCCGGCTTGCTTGTCGGCGTGATCTACAGCCTGCTCCAAGTTCGCTCGCCCGCGCCTCCGCTCATAGCGCTGGTTGGCCTGCTCGGCATCCTCGCTGGTGAGCAGGTCGTGCCGGTCGCGAAGCAGATGCTGTCCGGTACCGCGTTCCATACCGCGTGGCGCGATTCCAAATGCAGCCACCACATGTTCGGCGCATTGCCGGGGCGCGGCGAAACCACCGCCACCCGCGTTGCGGCCCAGTCCACGGAGAGCCAATCATGAGCACGCATCGCGCACAATCACCCGACCTGATCCTTCGCAACGGGCGCTTTACGACCCTCGATCGGTCTCGCCCCACCGCGAGCGCCGTCGCCATCACCGACGGCGTGTTCTCCGCCGTGGGCGACGACCATGACGTCATGGCGTTGGCGGGCGATCACACGCGAGTCATTGACCTCGGTGGCCGCTCGGCGCTCCCCGGCCTGATCGACAACCACTGCCACGTGATTCGCGGCGGCCTGAACTACAACATGGAGCTGCGCTGGGATGGCGTACCGTCGCTCGCGGTTGCGATGGAAATGTTGAAGCACCAGGTCGCGATCACGCCTGCGCCGCAATGGGTGCGCGTGGTCGGCGGCTTCACCGAACACCAGTTCGTCGAGAAGCGTCTGCCGACGATCGACGAACTCAATGCGGCCGCGCCCGATACGCCCGTGTTCATCCTGCACCTGTACGACCGCGCGCTGCTGAACGCGGCGGCGCTGCGAGTGGTGGGCTACACGAAGGACACGCCCGAGCCGCCGGGCGGCACGATCCTGCGCGACGCCGCGGGCACCCCGACCGGCCTGCTGCTCGCGAACCCGAACGCGACGATCCTCTACGCGACGCTCGCAAAAGGCCCGAAGCTGCCGTTCGAGTATCAGTACAACTCGACGCGCCACTTCATGCGCGAACTCAATCGTCTTGGCGTGACGGGCGTGATCGATGCAGGCGGCGGTTCGCAGAATTACCCCGACGATTACGAGGTGATCCGCAAGTTGCACGACGCGGGCGAGATGACGATCCGCATCGCGTACAACCTGTTCACGCAGAAGCCCAATGCGGAGAAGGAAGACTTCGTGAACTGGACCAAGAGCGTCAAGTATCACGATGGCACCGATTACTTCCGCCACAACGGCGCGGGCGAGATGCTGGTGTTTTCGGCTGCCGATTTCGAGGATTTCCGCGTCGCTCGCCCGGACCTGCCGGCGCAGATGGAAGACGATCTCGAAGGTGTCGTGCGCGTGCTCGCGCAGAACCGCTGGCCGTGGCGCATGCATGCCACCTACGACGAAACCATCAGCCGCGCGCTCGACGTGTTCGAAAAAGTAAACGAGGACATTCCGCTCGAAGGGCTGAACTGGTTCTTCGACCACGCCGAAACGATCTCGGAGCGCTCGATGGACCGGATCGCCGCGCTCGGCGGCGGCATTGCGGTGCAGCACCGGATGGCGTACCAGGGCGAGTACTTCGTCGAGCGCTACGGCGCGCAGGCGGCCGAAGCGACGCCGCCGGTCGCGAAGATGCTCGACAAGGGGATCAAGGTGTCGGCCGGCACCGACGCGACGCGGGTGGCGTCGTACAACCCGTGGGTGTCGCTCGCGTGGCTCGTGACGGGCAAGACGGTCGGCGGCCTGCGAATGTATCCGCAGCGCAACCTGCTCGATCGCGAAACCGCGCTGCGCATGTGGACCGAATACGTGACGTGGTTCTCGAACGAAGTCGGCCGCAAAGGACGCATCGCGGTCGGGCAACTCGCCGACCTGATGGTCCCGGATCGCGATTTCTTCGCGTGTGCGGAGGACGATATCGCTGCGACGTCCGCATTGCTGACGGTGGTCGGCGGCCGGATCGTGTGGGGTGCGGGGCCGTTCGCGTCACACGATGCGCCGATTCCGCCCGCGATGCCCGACTGGTCGCCGGTGCGCGAGTACGGCGGCTATGGCGGCTGGGGCGCGACGCAGCGCAACGGCGCGCCGCTGCAGCGGGCGGCCGCCGCCGCGATGTGCGGCTGCGCAAGCGCGTGCGGTATGCACGGCCATGCACATGCGAACGCATGGACCCGCGAGTTGCCGACGTCGGACGCGAAGGGCTTCTGGGGCGCGTTCGGCTGTTCGTGCTGGGCGATCTGAGATGGCAACGCCCGTAGGTTCCGTCAGCCCGGCGTGGGTCCGCGCGCTGCTCGCGCAGCCGTGGGTCCTGCCGCTCGCGCGGCTGGCGCTGGTGTCCGCGTACCTGATCGGCGGTGTCGCGAAGGCGCTGGATTTCAACGGCGCGGTCGCGGAGCAGGCGCATTTCGGGCTGCAGCCGGCCGCGCTATGGGCGGCGCTGGCGATCGCGGTCGAGATTGCCGGCTCGCTGTGCATCGTGTTGGGCCGCTTCACGTGGCTCGGCGCCGGCAGCCTCGGCATGCTGACGCTGGTCGCGATGGCCGTGGCCAACGATTTCTGGAACCGCACGGGCGCCGAGCATTTCATGGCGCTCAACAGCTTTTTCGAGCATCTCGGGCTGATCGCCGCACTCGTGCTCGCGACGCTGCTCGCCGATGCGAAGCGCCCGACCGACGACGGCCGCGCGTGACCGGTTGCACCATTCGATGACACAACAAGGAAACCTGATCATGAAAACCATTCGTTCCGCACTGTGCGCGCTGACGATCGCGGCCGGCTGCGTCGCGGCGACGGTGTCGTTCGCGAAACCGCCGGTTCCGACGACGCCGGTGCCGGTACTGGCCGTCGGGCCGCAGTACGACACGACGCACGTGTGCGTGGCGCCGGACGATTTCGACCGCTTCACCGACAGCTTCGTCGCGACCTTCGGCGGCAAGAAGTCGAAGCAGGGCGTGTTCCAGGTCACGCCGACGCCGAGCCAGACGATGTCGCAACTCGTGCTTACGCCGGTCGGCACGATCTCGGTGTTCGGCTTCAAGACGCCGATCCCGTACCCGTTCTGCGCGGAGCGCACCGGCTATCTCGTCACCGACATGGACGTTGCGATGAAGACGGCGCGCGCACATGGCGCGGACGTGATCGTCGACACGTTCCCCGATCCGATCGGCCGCGACGCGATCATCCGCTGGGCCGGCGGGCTGAACATGCAGCTCTACTGGCATACCGAAGCGCCGCACTACGACGCGCTGGAGACGGTGCCGGAGAACCGCGTGTACGTATCGCCGGAAAGCGTACGCAAGCTGGTGCACGACTTCGTGAAGTTCTCGAACGGCAAGGTGGTGTCCGACACCCTCAAGGCGCCGGGCATCGAGATCGGCCGGCCGAACGACACGTACCGCCGCATCCGCATCGAATCGGGCTTCGGCAAGATGACCGTGCTCGTGACCGACGGCCACCTGCCTTACCCGTTCGGCCGCGAGATGACCGGCTACGAAGTGCCCGATCTCGCCGCAACGCTGAAGAAGGCGCAGGCCGCGGGTGTGACCGTGCTCGTGCCGCCGTTCACGTCGGACGGCCGCGACGCGGCGCTCGTGCAGTTCCCGGGCGGCTACGTCGCCGAGATTCACCAGACGACGCAACCGTGACGCCCGTCGCCAACCCCATGAATGAAGCAGGCCGCGCCCCGTGCGCGGCTCGCTCCGGACGCGCGCGTGATCTTGCCCCGCGTTCGTCGGTGCGTCGCGCCGCCCGCTTCGTATCGAGTCGCGCGACCGCCGGCGGCGGCGCGATGAGGTTCCATGCGATGCTGCTGGCCGTGCTCTCGCTTTGGGCATCATCGGTCGCGGCGCAGGAAACCGACGCGCCGATCCTGCCGGACGACCTTCCGACGAAACGCCCCGCGATCATGACGAACCGCTGGCAGGAGCGCTGGTATGCGCTCGCGAATCCGGCGCTGCATACCGAGCCGCTCGACAGTCTCAAGTACATCCCGCTGTCGTCGACCGATCCGTACAGCTATGTGTCGCTGGGTGCGAGCCTGCGCGAGAGGCTCGAATCGTCCAACGCGGGCAATTTCGGCGTCGGGAAGACGGCTGGCGATACCTACCTGATCCAGCGCTTTCGTTTCAACGTCGATGTCCACCTCAATCGGCACGTCGAGTTGTATACCGAATTCGAGGACGCACGTGCATTCGGCAAGAATACGGTCACGCCCGTCGACAAGAATCCGCTCGATCTGCGACTCGCGTTCGTATCGTTCGTGCAGCCGTTCGACGCGGGCACCCTCAAGTTCCGCGTCGGGCGACAGGATTTCCTGTTCGACTTGCAACGCTTCGTGTCATCGCGGGATGGCCCGAACGTACGGCAATCGTTCGATGCCGTGTGGGCGAACTGGGTAAGCGGTCCGTGGCGCGTGATCGGATTCGTGAGTCAGCCGGTCCAGTACCGCGACGACAAGGCATTCGACGACACGTCCAACCCGCACATGCGCTTCCATACGATCCGCATCGAGCGGCAGGTCCTCGGAAAGAACGAATTGTCCGCCTACTACTCGCTTTACGAGCGTGACAACGCGAGCTACGTCGGCGCGCGCGGCAATGAGCGCCGCAACGTATTCGATGCGCGCTTCGCGGGTGCAGCCAACGGAATCGACTGGGATCTCGAGGCAATGGGGCAAACCGGCAGTGTCGGTGCCGAAAGCGTGCGTGCGTGGGCCGCGGGGTCGCGCGTCGGCTATACCTTCGCCGACATCCCATGGGCACCGCGCATCGGGTTGCAAGTAGACGCGGCATCCGGCGACCGACATCCGGGCGACGGCAAGCTGGGAACGTTCAACCCGCTCTTTCCGAATGGCTACTACTTCACCCTCGCGGGGTTTACGGGCTATTCGAACCTGATTCACGTCAAGCCTTCGATCACGATCAAGCCGACCCCGAAGCTCACGCTGCTCGGTGCGCTCGCGCTCCAGTGGCGCGCGACGACGGACGATGCCGTTTATACGCAGCCGGTCGTACCGGTTGCGGGTACGGCCGGCCACGGCACGCGCTGGACTGGCGCGTATGCGCAGATGCGCGCCGACTATGTGTTCGGAAGCCACCTGACCGGGGCGGTCGAAGGGGTTTACTACGCCGTCGGCGACACGATCCGGGCAGCAGGCGGCCACAACAGCACATATCTGGGTGCCGAACTGAAGTTCGGATGGTAAATGCGGCGGCTTCCGGTTGTTGCAGGCAACGACGGCCGCAACGCCCCCGGTGCCGCTCGCGGTCCAACGGATCGTTATCGAACCGATTGCCGTTCGACCGCGCCATCGTTCTCGTCGAGACGCCGGCACGGCACGGTCGTCAGCCGTCCGTCGACACCGTCACCGCCTCCCACGCCCGGATTTCCTCGTCCAGCGCCGCCAGTTTGCCGCGCACCAGCCGCAGCGCATCGCTGCCGAGCAGCAGGTGCGCGGGCGGATGGTCCGCCGCGATCGCCGCGAGCATCGCCCGCGCGGCCTTCGCGGGATCGCCCAGCTGCTTGCCGCTCTTCTCTTCGCGCGCCTGGCGGATCGGATCGAAGCTCGCGTCGTAATCCGCGATCGAGCGCGGCGTGCGCAGCATCGAGCGGCCGGCCCAGTCGGTGCGGAACGACCCCGGTGCCACGGCCGTGACGGCGATGCCGAACGGCGCCAGCTCCTTGCCGGCGGTTTCGGAAATACCTTCCAGCGCGAACTTGCTGCCGCAGTAGTAGGCGATGCCCGGCATCGTGATGTGGCCGCCCATCGACGTGATGTTGAGGATGCGGCCGCGCCGCCGTTCACGCATGAACGGTACAACCGCCTTCATCATCGCGACCGCGCCGAATACGTTCACGTCGAACTGCCGGCGCATCTCCGCGAGCGGCGCTTCTTCCATGATCCCTTCGTGCCCGTAGCCGGCGTTGTTCACCAGCACGTCGACGGGCCCGACGTTCGCCTCGATTTCGGCCACGACGCCGTCGATGCGATCGAAGTCGGTCACGTCGAGCACCCGCGCGAAAGCCTGCGCGGACAACGCTTCGAAATCCTGCGCCGCCTGCGCGCTTCGCACGGTGCCGACCACCGTGTAACCCGCCGCGAGCGCCTCCTGCGCGAGCGCGCGGCCGAAGCCGCTGCTGACGCCAGTAATGAGCATGAGCTTGCCAGATGTCATTTGAGCTTCTCCCGAATGTTGATTGGAGCGTGCATACTAGTCTGACGAACCCCGTCGAATAAGCTCGATTCCGCTGATTTTCTTGCACAAAACTATGAGCACCGATCCCGCCCTCACCCGATCCCCGTCGCTGTCGCCCCGCGACCGGAAGCGCCTGGTGACGCTGCTGCGCGCGCTGGCGCCCGACGAAGGCTACAACCTGACGGCGTTGCCCAGCGTGCGCATCCTGCGTTCGAACCGCGCGCTGTCGCGTACGCCGGTGCTGTACGACCCGGGCATCGTGATCGTGTGCCAGGGCTGCAAGCGCGGCTACTTCGGCGGCGAGCGCTATCTGTACGACGAGCACCACTACCTGGCGGTGTCCGTGCCCGTGCCGTTCAGCATGGAAACCGACGCCACGCCCGAGCGCCCGCTGCTCGCGCTGTATCTGCACCTCGATTTCACGATGGCCGCCGAACTCGCGGCGCAGATCGACCGCGCAGGCACGGCGGAGCCCGTGCAGGCGCCCAGGAGCATGATGTCGACGCCGATGGATGAAACGATGCACGCGTCGGTACTGCGTTTCGTCGAGGCGATGCACCGGCCGCTCGACGCCGCGGTGCTCGGCCCGGCGCTGCTGCGCGAGCTGTACTTCCGCGTGCTCACCGGCGCGCAGGGCAGCGCGATGCGCAGCGCGCTGGCGATGCGCGGACAGTTCGGCAGGATCGGCCGGTCACTGCGCGTGATCCACGCCGATTACGCGCAGCCGCTCGACGTGCCGCAACTGGCCGACGAAGCCGGCATGAGCGTGCCGAGCTTTCACAGCCACTTCAAGGCGATCACGCAGGTATCGCCGATGCAGTACCTGAAGTCGACACGGCTGCATCAGGCGCGCTTGCTGATGGTGCGCGAGGACCTGACGGCGGAAGCGGCCGGCTACGCGGTCGGCTATGCGAGCCCGTCGCAGTTCAGCCGCGAATTCAAGCGCCTGTTCGGCCTGACGCCGGCGAAGGAAACGCAGCGCATGCGCGAAAGCTTCGCGATTCCGGAAGCCTTCGAGGATGCGGTGTTCGTGTCGTCGCATTGATGCAGGCATCGCGACGGGCCCGCACGTCGGTTTCCGTCAGCCGCACCTAGGCGCGCTGACGGTAGACGCGCGCGATGCTCGCGAAGAACGACAGCGCGGCGATCGCGCAGGCCAATGCGAACACGTAGACGGGAAATTGCCGCTCGCCCCCTCCTCCGCCCGCGCCGCCAACCAGTGCGATCACCACGGCGACCAGCGCCGCACCGATCGACTGGCCGGTCGTTCTCGCGGTCGACAGCACGCCGGACGCAGTCGCCGTCCGGTTCTTCGCCGCGTTCGCAAACATCTCCTTGTTGTTCGGCGGCAGGAAGAAGCCGTACCCCACGCCGCATAGCGCAACGCGCCACAGGAAATCCCCGACCGCTGGTTGCGCGGGCAACAGGGTCAGCGACCCGATCCCGAGACAGAACATCAGCACGCCGACACTCGACAGCTGTGTCGCATTGAAGCGATTCGCCAGCCGCCCGGCAAACGGCGCGCACAGCGCGACCGCGATCGGCCAGGGCGTAAAGACCAGCGCCGATTTCAACACGCTGTACGCATAGGTGTGCTGCAGCACGAACGGCAACGCCACCAATGCGATGCCCTGCGACACGAACATCGTCACGGACGTCAGCACCGCGAACGTGTACCGGCGCGACCTGAAAATATCCAGCGGCAGCAGCGGATGCCGTGCCCGGGTCTGCCCGATGCAGAAGGCCAGCATCAACGCCACCGCCACGACGGCAAGCACGAGCACGGTACGATTGCTCCACCGCCCGATCTGGTCGACGGCGAGCGCGAAGAGGCCGAATGCCGCGGCGGAAGTCACCGCGCCCGGCACGTCGAAGCCGCGCTCCCGATGCGTGTCTTTCCCCAGCGCGACGAACGAAAACGCGATGGCGGCGATCCCGAACGGGAGGTTGATGAAGAACAGCCAGGGCCACGATGCCCAGGAGACGATCAGGCCGCCCAATGCGGGGCCGACGGCCGTCCCTACCGCAAATACCAGCGCATTGACGCCGAAGATCGTCCCCAGCGAAGCGGGCGGGAAAATCACCCGGTAGAGGCCGTAGCCGACGCTGATCAGGATCGCGTAGCTGATGCCCTGCAGGATCCGCATGGCCACCAGCCCGCCAAACGTCGACGCCAGTCCGCAGCCGAAGGACGCGATCGTGAACAACACCAGCCCGATCGTGTAAAAGCGCCGCTCGCCGATTCTCGAACCGAGCGACGCGCACGTCAGCATCGTCGCCGCGCTCGCCACCTGGTACCCGTTCGCGACCCAGATGACCGACGCCGCGCTCACGTGCAGGTCGGTCGAGATCGTCGGCAGCGCGATATTGACGATCGCGCTGTCCAGCGCGGACATGAATGCGCCGACCAGAATCGCGACCGCTGCAAAATAGCGGCGAGGGATATCGAACCCTTCGTCGCCGAACGTTTCTGCCATCTCCATGAGTCACCCTTGCCGCACCAAGGCCCGGTGCATGAACTAGTCATGACGCGCGTGCTCGCCGCGCGCGGCATCGCGTACCAGACCGGCGAGCGACTTGAGGATGAGCGCCGTCACGCCCCAGATGTCCTGCGTCTGCTCCGCCCAGTACCACGCGCCCGTGCGTTCGCCGTCCGCGTATTGACGCGGCAGATCCGGATTCAGCAGCGCGGCGAACGGGAACTCGAAGATCTCCGCGACTTCCGCGGGCGCCGCCTCCCATTTCGCCGTTTCCGGCACGATGCCGATCACGGGAAAGATCGCGTGATTGCGCTTTCTGGTTTTATGGATCGGCAAGCTGCCGGCCACGCGGACCGCATCGGGCGCGAGGCGGATTTCCTCGAACGCCTCGCGCAAAGCGGTCGCGCCGATATCGCGATCGGACTCCGCCGGGCGTCCGCCCGGGAAACTCACATGCGACGAGTATTCGCTGAGGTCCGACGCGCGCTTGGTCAGCAGGATCGTCGGCTCGCGCCGCGCAACGATTGCGACCAGCACCGCCGAGAATTTCCACTGCCCGTCGTTGTCCGCGAGGGTTTGCTTCGCTGTCGGCCAATCGGTGCCGGCCGGAATACCGTGGCCTTCCACGCCACGGACGATCGCGTCCAGGAGAGCCTGCGGCGAGCCGGTTGCCGCATGCGCGGCGGCCAACCCGCCGCTGGTATTCAGGACGCTTCTGTCTGGTTCCATGTCTTCCTCCTGCGTGCGGCAACCGGCACGCGTTGAGCGACACTGAACCCGACACGTGTTGCATGGGCACGGCGTCGTTGTGGTCAATCCGATGAGCCCGTGTTCGCATGCGATCGCAAATGTCACGCACGGCGGCGTGATTGTCTGCTTCAGCGTAAAAATATCCGCCGGCTTTGCGGATAGTTGAATGCCGGAGCCCGACCACCGTCGATCAACGGAGAAACCCGATCATGCACGAAAAATGAATTTCGGATCGACCGCGCGCGCACGTCGCGCCTGCGCTCAAGCGGCCGAGGTCGGCTCGCTCCGCACATCGGCGCTCGCCGATGCGGTACCGATCAACCCGGCCGCCGCGATCGCCGCAGCCGTCACGATCATCATCGCGCCCCACCCGACCCGCGCGTTGAGCAGCCCCGCCGCCACCGCACCGCCGGCACCGGCCGCGTAGTAAAGCGTCAGGTACGCTGCGCTCAACGCCCCGGCCCGGGCCGGCTGAATCGCGACGACACGCGCCTGGTTCGCGACCTGCGCGGCAAAGCAACCGGCATCGAACATGGCCAGCCCCACGCCCAGCCATCCGGGACGACCGAGCGCAACGGCAAGCAGCAACGCCGACACGGCCGACACGAAGAGCCCGCCCCGGATGACCGCGCGATCGCCGAATCGATCGGCGAGTTTTCCAGCCACGCGCGTCACGCCGAGACCCAGCACGCCCGCGAGACTGTACGCCCCGATCGCCGCGGCACCGAGGCTATACGGCGGCCCGGCCAGGCGAAGTGCGAGCCCCACCCAGACCAGGTTGAACGCGAAGAACCAGAGCATGCCGGCGCAGGTGCGGCGCCTCAGTTGAGCGCTGTCGCGCAGCAACCGCGGAATGGCACCGATCGCGTTCGCACGGCCCGGCAGCCCTTCCGGCCGGCCGCCGGGCAACAGCATCGCCCCGCCGATGGCGGCCAGCGCAACGCATCCGGCCAGCGCGAGCAATGCGCCGCGCCATCCGCACCATTGCGACAACACGCCGCCCACGAAACGGCTCAGCAGGATCCCGGCGGAAATGCCCGCCGACACGGCCCCCATCGCCACGCCGCGCCGTTGCGGATCCGCGTGTTTTCCGGCAACCGCACTGCATTGCGCGGCCACCGTCGTTGCCGCGCCCACCAGAAAGAAGCCGGCATCGAGCGCGAGCGGCCCGGGCGACCACGACACGCACGCCAGCAACAACGCGAGCACACCCATCTGCGTCGCAACGAGCACGCGCGGACTGAAGCGGTCGACCAGCGGCACCAGCCATGCAAGGCCGACCAGGTAACCGAGCATCGTCACGGACGCGAGGGCCGCCATGCGCGACGCAGCCACGCCGAACTCGCTGGCGATGGCCGACAGCGACGGCTGCAACGCGTAGCCGTTGGCGATCGCGACGCCGGCCGCCAGTGCAAGCACCACCGTCGCGGTGCGGGACAGCGGCACGCGGTTGCCGCCGACAGTCATGCCGCGGTCCTGACCGCGATCGCCTCGACTTCGACCAGGATCTCCGGATCGACGAACGGAAGCGCATGCACCAGCGAAAACGCCGGCCGGATGTCGCCGTAGATCTCCCCATGCGCGCGGGCCGCGGCTTCCCAGTTGTCGAAGTCCGCGACCACCAGGCGGCTCTGGACAACGTCCGACAACGAGAACCCGCTGTCCGCCAGCACGCGGTCGATCGTCGCCAGCGCATCGCGTGTCTGTGCGTACACGTCCGCGCCTTTGCCGGCCGTCCCCGAAATGTAGATGGTGTTGTCGACGACCACGGCGCGCGAGTAGCCGACCTTGGGCTCCCACGGGGAGCCGGTGCTGATCCGTTTACGCATCTTGAAGATCCCTCCAGTCAGGTTGACGAACATCGCTTACTACTTGGGTAGTAAGTTCGAGCGATTGTATACTACTCCGGTAGTTAATCAAGGAACCCCATGCAGGTCGTCGTGGGAGCAGGAGCCGATACACATGAGCGAGAACACGGAGCTGATCACGTCGTTGATCCGGCTTGGATTCACCCAGTACGAAGCGCAGGCCTACGCAGCCCTCGTCGGGCAGGCCGCACTGACGGGTGCGGAAGTCGGCCGGCGCGCCGGCATGCCGCCATCGAAGATCTACGAAACTCTCGGCCGCCTGGAAACGCGCGGTGCGGTGCTCGTCAACCGGTCGGAACCTGTCCGCTATGCGGCCGTGCCCCACCGGTCGTTGCTCGAGGACTTGCGCACGCGCTTCAACGCGGATCTCGAACTGGCCGCGGGCGCGCTCGACCGGCTGCCGGTTCAACAGGAGCCGGGGCTCGTCTGGTCGTTGAGCGGGCGGGAAGCGATCGCCAGCGCATTCGCGCGCGTCATCGTCAATGCGAAAACGCAGATCTTCGCGGGTGTCTGGGACGAAGAGATCGACGATCTCGGGCCGCTGCTCGAGGCTGCCGCGGCACGGGGCGTCGACACGCACGTGGCGATCTACGGCAATCGCACGCTCAACGGGCCGCGCCACTACGACATGGCCAAATGCGGCGCCAGTGCGAGACTCAGGCTGTCCGGTCGCCGGCTCGCCGTCGCGGTCGCGGACAACACCGAGGCAGTGGTGGCGGAATTCGGCGATCATTCACCCGATCACGCCACCTTGACGACCAATCCGGTGATCGCGCTGCTCGCGGTCGAGTACATCAAGGCGGACGTGAGCGGGCGCGTGTTGATCGACGCAATGAGTCCGGCGGAGTACAGGAAAATCCTGAAGCATCCCGACATGCATGCGATGCTTGCGCCGCTCGACAAGCCGAGCTGACCCATGCGACTCCGCGCGGCTGCCGGCGCATCGCGCAACGCGCGCCTCACCCAGGTACGGTAACCACCCCACTCACGCGAGCGTCAAATGACCGCTTATGCCTTCCGCCTGCTGAATGTCTTCGCCGAATCCACGTTCGGCGGCAACCCGCTTTGCGTATTCGAAGATGCGCGCGGCATGGACGACGCGACCATGCGGGCACTTGCCGTGCAGTTCAACCTGTCCGAAACGACCTTCGTGCTGCCGTCGGAGCGCGCGCATGCGCGGGTTCGCATCTTCACGCCGGGCTACGAGATGGCCTTTGCGGGCCATCCGACGCTCGGCACTGCGCATGTCGTGCGCGACCTGCTGGGTGCGGGCGACGATCTCGCGCTCGAATTCAAGGCCGGCGTGGTCGACGTGAACGCGCACGACGACGTATGGACGTTCATCGCGCCGCATTCCGGCATGCCGAAGACGGCAGCATGCGAGTTGCCCGACGCCCGGATGGGGGCCGTGCTGGGACTGACGGAAGACGATCTGCTCGCGCCGCCGATCTGGGTCGACACCGGCGCCGACCAGTTGCTGGTCGCGCTCAAGGACCCCGCCGCCGTGCGCCGCGCGCAGCCCGACAGCGCATGCCTCGACATCTGGCCGACCAGCAGCCTCGGCCGCAAGACCGTCTACGTGTTCGCATTCGATGCCGAGCGTCCGGGGACAGTGGTGTCGCGCTACTTCTTCGTGAAGCAAGGCAGCGTTTCGGAAGACCCGGGCACGGGGTCTGCGTGCGCGAACCTGGGCGGGTGGCTGCTTGCGATGAACCGCGACCTGCCTGCCGCGCTTCAGGTCGAGCAGGGTGAAGCCGTCGGCCGGCCCTGCCTGCTGCGGTTGTCGGTCAGTGCGAGCGGAGAAATCGGCGTCGGCGGGCGTGTGATCGAACTCGGGCGCGGCGTCGTCAACGTGTAGGCGCGCTGAACGGAAATATCGCAGCGATCTTCAACGGCGCAATGCGCGCAAGAAACCCGTCGCAATCTGCCTGGCGTGCACGGCGCGTCCTCACGACCGCCGTCCCACGCAGCACGTTACTGTCTCCAGGAATCACGAAATCAACTGACAGCAACAAAAAATTCACCCGATTCCTCCGGGAAAATGCTGCAACCGGCATTGTCATAAGCACGATTTTTTAGCGGCATTGATGTGCCGAAAGTCGACACCTTGCATCAGCTTGTGACGGGAAAGGCTGCTTCGCGGGCAACTGTACGGCCCACGGTACGAAGATCGCGCAGGATCTGCACCGTCACCGCTCGTTCATCACGGCAAGGCTAGCCGCAGCCTTGCCGGCGTTATCACGTATCGTGATCACCACATCAAAAAACACCATTTGCGCCGATCGTGACAGTGCGGTGAACTACCCGCCGGTAAAAGAAATATCTCGTCCAGGCAGAATTTTTCGCGTCGAGATGTCAACGGCGGAGACGTAATCAATGATCTTGATCGTAATGGGTGTATCTGGCGCCGGAAAGTCGCATATCGGCGAAATGCTTGCGAAGCGCCTGTCATGCAGCTACACGGACGGCGATGCATTTCACAGCGCCGCCAACAAGGCAAAGATGCGCCACGGCACGCCACTGATCGATGAAGACCGCTGGCCATGGCTACAGTCGATCCGCACCGCCATTGAAGACAAACAGCGCACCGGCAGCACGGCCGTATTCACGTGCTCGTCGTTAAAGCGTTCGTATCGCAACGCGCTGAGCTGCGGCAACCACGACGTCCGGTTCATATACCTCAAAGGCTCGCTCGAGGTATTGCGCGCACGTCTGAATGATCGTCGCGGTCATTTCTTCGATCCGTCGCTGCTGGAAAACCAGCTCGACACGCTCGAAGAACCTGCGCCGCATGAAGCAGTCACGATCGGCATCGAGCTCACGCCGGATCAGATCGTCGATCACGTGCTGCGGAATATCGGCGGCCTGCCGCAAGACACGGCGATTTGAACCACGCTAGCCAGCCAACACAAAACAGGAGACACAATGGAAGGCGAAAAACCCTTGGCCAATCAAAGATGGTGGTATCTGATGCCCGTCATCTTCATCACCTACAGCCTCGCCTATCTGGATCGCGCAAACTACGGCTTCGCGGCAGCTGCTGGAATCGACAAGGATCTGGGCATCACCCACGGAACATCGTCATTGATCGGTTCGCTATTCTTTCTGGGCTATTGCTTGTTTCAGGTACCCGGTGCAATTTATGCGCAGCACAACAGCGTCAAGAAGCTGATATTTTTCAGCCTGATCCTCTGGGGGCTGTGTGCGATGGCCACGGGCATGGTGAGCAACATCCCGACGTTGATGGCGTTACGCTTCATGCTCGGCGTGGTCGAAGCAGCGGTGATGCCTTCCATGCTGCTCTATATCAGCCGGTGGTTTACGCGCAGCGAGCGCTCGCGAGCCAACACCTTTCTGGTTCTGGGCAATCCGGTGACCGTACTTTGGATGTCGGTGGTATCGGGCTACCTGGTGCAAGGCTTCGGGTGGCGCGAGATGTTCGTGATCGAGGGATTTCCTGCGCTGGCATGGGCTATCGTGTGGTGGCTGATCGTCAAGGAGCGCCCAGCAGATGCCGGCTGGATGACCTCTATCGAAAGGAATCAACTCGCTGCGCGCCTTGAGGCTGAACAGGCGCATATTCCTCCGGTACGAAACTACAAGGCCGCATTTCGTTCCGCGATCGTTCTGAAGTGTTGCGCGATCCACGCGCTGTGGAGCATCGGCGTATATGGCTTCATCATGTGGCTGCCGTCGATCCTCAAAATGGCTTCCAAAATCGACATCGTATCGGTTGGTTGGCTCGCGGCCGTTCCGTATGCCGGTGCGGTCGTACTCATGGTCGGTACGTCGTGGCTCTGCGACAAGATGGACAATCGAAAGCTGTTCGTGTGGCCGCTTCTCACCATTGGCGCAATTGCTTTCATCGCGTCGTGTTTGATAGGCACTGCGCACTTCTGGGTCTCGTTCTGGCTTTTGGTGGTGGCTGGCGCGACGATGTATGCGCCATACGGTCCGTTCTTCGCGCTGGTGTCCGAGTTGCTCCCGAGCAACGTGTTCGGTGGAGCAATCGGGATCGTCAATTCCAGCGGCGCGCTGGGCGCGTTCTTCGGCTCGTGGATCGTTGGCTACCTCGACGGCGTAACCGGCAGTCCGACCGCGTCATATATGTTCATGGCAGCCTCCCTGTTGCTTGCCGTGATCATCACGCTCTCCGTGCGAACTACGCCGACACGGCACGCGAACTCGATCGGAGCGGTTCCAGCCACCACGGACGCTTATTGATTGGCCTGCGGCGAGTTCCATCGATCGTGATGTATCGCCGCCCCACTTCTACGTCGGCAGGGACGATCCAGACGACAGTTCATGCCTCGCGGATAGCCGGGTTCCATTTCCGAACACATCAGGCGCATCTCGTTGTCCGCGTGCGCATGGGTGTTACCTTGGCAAGCGTAGGATCCGTTCAGATCGACAGCGGCGATCATCGGCGGTTCGAGGAGCAGGCGCCGGCTTGCTTTACATGGACGATGCGACGAGCCGGCTGCGGATGCCGCACGACACGCAAGCCGAGTCGACTCTTCCATCACTTCGGGCGTTGAAGCTGTGCCGTCGCAAGTGCGTTTCCGAAATGCTCCACGGCGCCGTCGAAGCGTGATGCTCCGACATCAAAGACCCAATGGCGCAGTGACGGTAGCGCAGCGAGCCCGAGCTCGGCAATCCGGTACTGTGCGTCTATCGCGGCCAGCACGGCCGTCACCATGGCTTGCGGCATACCGTCGGTGGCCGCAGCCGTCAATCCGCCGTCGAGTATGCTCGGCGCGAAGGCTACACTCTGCAAACCCTGCTGCATCGCCGTTCGGGCGGCCGTGGCGGCAGCCTCCGCGGTGACTTCAATTGTCCAGCTTGCGGGATCACCGAGCCCGACCAGCAGCACGCGAGCTGCTTCGATGCCCGCAGGCGGGCGGCTGATCAACAGTGTTTCCATCGGCGCTGCCGGAAAGTGACCTTCGCGCCGCAACCCGGTGAGCGCCCCCGAAAGCACGAGGTCGAGATGGCGTAGTCCGCCCGTCGGCCCCTCACCTGCCGCCTCGCGGGCGAACATGCAACCGCAGGAAAGATCGACCTGCGCGCCGACGCCATCCCATGCCGCAACCTCGAAGGACACATCACGCCAACTGCCGATGATTTGCCGAAGAACCATATCGTCTCTCCCGTGAGGTCAGGACGCGGTGGGCCCATCTTCGATCCTGACGATCGATGAGAAAGCCACCTGCGTGCAACGGACCAGACATGTGTGTGCAATCCAGATCAACGGATCATGCCGATCGAGATTACTCTCGATGGCTGCAAGTTCATGCGAAATCGCAGCGGCTATACGTCCTGTCAGCGTGGCGCGTAGAGGCTGCGCCAGGCGCGTCAACCACGCGCTTCGAACATGGCCTACGCAACACTGCCGATGAGCTGCAACAACGCAGTGTGGTCGACCGCGAGATCGGCGGAGTTGTCGAAGTGATACAGATAGCGCGTCGCAAATGCGTCCGTGGACGCACGGTCCAGCTTGAGCAATTCCCGTGTTCTTGCCACGACTACCGTCGGCGTCAGCTCCAGTTCGCCCTCTTGATCCAGCGCTTCGTCCAGCATGACGATCAGTCGGCTGAGCGGCTCCAGCCACTTCATCGAATCGTCGAAGGCCATCACCTGCAGAAAATCGCCGGCCGATTGGTGCCCATGGGCCTTCTCATACTCGCGACGCTCAAGTTCGACCAGTGTCCGGTGCAAATTGAGAAGCGCGGTCCGGATGCGGGCGCAGTGTTCTGCTCGATGGGAATGTGTTCCAGTATTCATATCGGTTCACCTGGTCAGACTTCGTCCATTCGGTGGCAGCACGTACACCGTGTTTCGCAGGCCGCCAGTCACGTTTCGACGCCATCATACGAGATTGTCTCGGCAATGACATTCGGGTTGCCATTGGATCGCGAATCATTCTGGTTCGGCAGCAGGTCACACTCGACGTACGTCCACCGATTTTCGACGAGACCTGACGGAATGGTGGGTGTGGATGACAACGCCGATTCCGTTGTCGGAAGCTGAGCTTTTCAGACGATTGGGATCACACACCGCTCGCGTCCCGGACGCGGAACGGAATCGCAAAGATGACGGTATCACTACGCAACGCCTTTTCACGAAGCGTCATGCGTCAGCGCGAAACGCGGGGCATCGCCGCCAACATCAGGCGCCCCACCCCACTCGTCGCTCGCATCCACGACCCGGCGTAACATTTCGACGTCGGGCACTCGCACCATGCGCTTGGTTCCGTGTCTTGCGACGACGGAACCAGGTTGATCGCCGTCAGCGCACCGGGTACGCCGCCTTGATACGGTCCGCCACGATCTCCGCGACCGTCAGAACGGTCGGATTGGTCGCGACAGACGGTACGCGCGGGATGATGGAGGCATCGCCAACGTACAGGCCGCTAACGCCGCGCACCCGTCCGCTATCATCGACCACCGCTCGTGGATCGTCTTCATTCCCCATCGGAGCGGTCGACGTCATGTGCAAGTACGTCTGAACGTGTTGGCGGAGAAATGCCCTGATGTCGTCACGGGTCTTCACGTCGGGCCCGGGCGAAATCTCGGTATCCAGGTACCGCGAGAAGGGCTCCGTCGACGCGATGCGCCGCGCCGTTTCCACCGCATCCGCGAGTTTCTCCAGATCCTTGCTGTTCCCCAGAATGCCCGTCTCGATCCGCGGAGGCGCCTTGGGGTCGCGCGAGACCAGCGTGAGCCGTCCCCGGGAATCGTCCTCTGGCGTAGCCACCGCGAGACTCATGGAGAACACCATGCCGGCGTCCGACGACATCGCCTCCAGCATCGTGATGTGACTCGGAATGATGTGCAGATCGGGCGCACCTTCGGTTCGCCCTCCGCTTCGGGCAAACAGGAGCGCGGAGATCGGCGGCACGGTAGCGCCCATTTTCTCCGACGTCGTCGAGAACACCACGCCGCTGGCCGGCTGTTGCATGTAGTTTTGCCCGACCGGCAAATCGGCGACCGTGTCGATGCCGAGCGCACGCAGCTCGCCTGCCGGGCCGATTCCGGAACGCAACAGCACGGCGGCCGAACCGATCGTCCCGGCCGTCAGCACAACGTTCCGGGCCGCGATCTCCTCCCCGTCGGCAAGCCTGACCCCCGTCGCGACTTGCCCCGAGAACGTGACGACATCGATCAGGACGCCACCACGAACGGTGAGATTCGGACGCTTCCACACCTCGTCGGTCAGATACGCGAGTGCCGCACCGAACCGGATCCCTTCCCGGGTGATGTTCATCGGATAGCGGCCGACGCCGAAGTGCGCGTTACCGTTGAAGTCGTCCACTTCCGGAAAGCCCTGCGCTTTCGCGGCTTCGATGAATGCCGCGTGCGACGGGCTCAGTTCCTTCGCATCCCACCTCCGCACCGGAACCGGGCCATCGCGGCCGTGGAGCGATGCGTCGCCATGGTCGTCGGATTCGATCTTCCGGAAATAAGGCAGGACATCGTCGTAGGACCAGTTCTCGAGACCTCGGTCGACCCAGTGCTGGAAATCCGTAGGGAGGGCTCGCACGAAGACGCCTGCATTGATCGACGACCCGCCGCCGAGGACGCGCGCGCGCATCTCGACCGGTTGCCCGTCGATATGCGATGCGCTGTCGTCCCAAAGGATCTCCGCGGTCCCGCCGACCGTGAACGCCTGGCTGACAGCGGCGGGCGCTTCCTCCGGGTGAAACACCGAGCCGGCTTCGAGCAGCAGAACCGAGATCGACGGATCTTCACTGAGCCGTGCGGCCATGACGCAGCCCGCGGCCCCACCGCCGGCAACGATGAAGTCGAATTGTTTTTCGTCACTCATCTGTAACACTCCTGACTAATAAGACCAACGGCTCAACGCCCGTCGACGGAATACTTTCCCGCGCCCGTCACGCACAGCAGCATCAGCCCGCCAATGATGCTGATGTTCTTGTAAAAGTGGATCATGTTGTCGTATTGAACGGCACCGGTCATGTTCCAGTAGTGATGACCGACAATCGCCGTACCCAATGTGTAGAGCGCGAGCAACAAGGCCAGCAGGCGTGTACGGAACCCGACCACCAGCGCGATGCCTACGACGAACTCCATCACCACGGCGACGATCGTCGACAGCTCGGGGGCGGGTACGCCACTCGATGCCATGAATGCAACGGTTCCGGAAAACCCGGTCAGCTTCGACCAGCCGAACATCACGAAAAGCACCATCAACAGAATGCGAGCGACGAGAATCAACTCGTCCTTGCGGTTTTCAAATAACGTGTCACCCACGATTTTTCTCGATGAAGTAAGTGTTGCGCCACCTGGCGCTCGATGCGCCCTCGCAGCGCCGGTCAAGACCACAACGCTGGCGCTTCGATGCCGCGCAAATCGAACACCAGTACTTCAGCACCGTGACCTCGCGTGAAGCTCAGTGTTCGTTCGCCGCGAACCCGTGCGCCGTCACCTTCGCCAAGTTCGACGCCGTTCACGGCAATCGTGCCGCGCGCCACATGCACATACGCATAGCGATTTGCGGCAAGTTCGAGCTCGGCGCTTTCGTCGCCGTCGAACAGTCCGGCATAAACGCGAGCGTCCTGTTGCAGCGTCAGCGATTCGTTCGCGCCGTCGGGTGACAACACCAGGCGCAGCACCCCACGCTTCTGCTCGTCGCTGAAGTGACGTTGCTGATAGCGTGGCGGCGTGCCCGTCGTGGCCGTTGCGATCCACACCTGCAGCAGGTGCACGGGGTCGCGCTCCGAAGGGTTGTATTCGCTATGGGCGACGCCCGTGCCGGCGCTCATCACCTGGATGTCACCGGGCACGATCACCGATCCGGTGCCCATCGTGTCCTTGTGTTCCAGCGAACCCGCCAGCACGTACGTGAAGATCTCCATGTCGCGGTGCGGGTGCTTGCCGAATCCTTGCGCCGGCATGATCCGGTCGTCGTTGATCACCAGCAGATCGGAAAAGCCGCTTTGCTTCGGATCGTAATAGTTCGCGAACGAAAACGTGTGACGCGTGCTGAGCCAGCCGTGTTCTGCTCGTCCGCGTTCATCTGCATGCCTGATCTCGAGCATCGTGTTCCTCCTTGCGTGGACGAAATGGCTCGAGCACTATGCCCGTTCCGTTCATGCTGCGGAACCAACAAATCTGATAACCGTCCTCTCAAATTCAAGAAGGCGGTATGGAGCTGGAATCGAGGTTTGCTTGAGAAGCCGCCGACCGCGCGCATGAGGAATGAGCCCGCGCGCCCGGATGGCCTGGGCCGGATCGGGAAATCGCGGACATCGCCATCAACTTCGATGGCTTGTCGCGTGTGCCGTCCTTTCAGGCAGACAGGAAATGGATTGTTTTCCTGATCGGATCGATCGACAAAGCCCGACATGCATTGCACTCGAGCAGCCGGATCCCAGGCTGATCATCGGGCACGCATTGGCTTTTGCACGAAACAGAAGAACGGGAATCGATCCTATTCCGCGTTACGCATCCCGTTCAGGATCGACGCCGCGGTCCGTCGCGACGTACCGAATCGCGATCGGATCGCCGCGAAGCAGGCAGCGGGAATGGTCCGGGGACGCTGCCCGGGATCACCGGATCAAGCGTGCGAATCCGGAAGCCCTGTCACGTTCGCGACATCGCTCAACTTCGCGTCCCAGTACGCCTGGCAAAAGTCGAGATACGCCCTGACGATCGATGACGGATGTCGGTGTGACGGAAACAGCAGGTTCAGCTCGACGTCAGGAAACGGATAATCGTCCAGAATCGAGACCAGCCGGCCTTTACGCAGCTCGTCCGTGACAAGAAACGGCGGGAGTTCGGTCACGACATGTCCGACGAGCGCGCGGTTGCGCAGATGCGAGTAATCGTTCGTCGACAGCACCGGGCGCGGATGAAATTTTGTGCCGCCGAGGGGCCAGACAGGCGGTGCGTACGCGCCGCGCCCCCAGGTCGCACACGGCAAACGATGCAGGTCGTCCGGCGTCTCCGGCCGACCGTAACGCTCCAGCAACGCGGGGCTCGCGACGAGCCGATGCCGATAGATCGCGATCTTGCGCGCCACCATCGACTCCTGCTCGATCGCCCCGACACGCAATGCCACATCGATGCCGTCGAGAATCAGGTCGACACGGCGCTCGGTGGTATGAACGAACAGGCGAATACCCGGATAACGCGCCTGAAACTCGCCGAGCAGATCCCACCAGACTTCGAACGTCGGCGGCAACGACAAACGCAGGAACCCTTTCAGTTCGTGCTGCGCACCCACCACCGACTCCCGCGCCTCAGCCAGCGCTTCGATGCCGCGACTGGCGTGTTCGTAAAGCCGCACGCCGGCATCCGTCAAGCGCGTGCCACGCACTGAACGCTCGAGCAATTGCACGGCCAGTTCGCTTTCGAGGGCCCTGATCCGGCGACTCAGTGTCGGCAGCGGGATACCCGTACGTACGGCCGCCGCCGACAGGCTGCCAGCCTGCACGACGATCACGAACATCTCGACAGCATTCAGATCCATATCGGCCTTTCGAATTTGAGAGGGAGGTTATCAGATTTGTCGATTCCCCATCGCGATTCGAACAGGCACAGTGACCGGCCAAACCGACCGACATTCAAGCTGACCTGGACAGCAACGGAGTTCACATGACTGCACGACGCGACGTACCCGGTATCCGCGCATACGACGGCCCGGCCGGCGGCTGGGGCGCCCTCCGGGCAACGGCGGAGGCGGTCCGCACGCAGATGGAATCGCTCAAGGCGCCGATCACGCTGCTCAGGACCAATCAGCCCGATGGCTTCGACTGCCCCGGCTGCGCCTGGCCCGACAAGGAACACAAGTCGACGTTCCAGTTCTGCGAGAACGGCGCGAAAGCCGTCACGTGGGAAGCGACGACCAAGCGCGTGACACCCGGGTTCTTCGCGGCGAACACCGTGTCGTCGCTGCTGCGCATGTCGGATTACGAGCTGGAGAACATGGGCCGGCTCACGCATCCGCTCGTCTACGATCGCGCGAGCGACACGTTCCGCGCGATCGAATGGGACGACGCATTCGCACGCATCGGCGACGTGCTGCGCGCGCTGCCGCCCGAGCAGGTCGAGTTCTATACGTCCGGCCGCGCGTCGAACGAGGCCGCGTATCTGTTCCAGCTATTCGCACGCGAATACGGGACGAACAACTTCCCCGACTGCTCGAACATGTGTCACGAGCCAACGAGTGTCGGCCTGCCGCAGTCGATCGGCATCGGCAAGGGAACGGTATCGCTGGAAGATTTCGACGTGTGCGACCTGATCATCTCGATCGGCCACAACCCGGGAACCAACCATCCGCGCATGATGGGTACGTTGCACGAAGCCGCGCGCCGCAACGTGCCGATCATCGTGTTCAACCCGCTGCGCGAGCGTGCGCTCGAACGCTTCGCCGACCCTCAGAATCCCGTCGAGATGGCCACCTATGGGTCGACGCGCATTGCGTCGACCTACTTCCAGGTCAAGGCCGGCGGCGACGCGGCCGCGCTCAAGGGCATCATGAAGGCGCTGCTGGCCCTGGACGCCGCACAAGGCAACGTGCTGGACCATACGTTCATCGCCGAGCACACCGAAGGCTTCGACGCGTTCGCCGCCGATCTCGTCGCGACCGGCTGGGACGCAATCGAGCGCGAAAGCGGGCTCGCGCGCGCCGCACTCGAACAGGTGGCGAACGCCTATGCAAAGGCGAACGCGACGATCGTCACCTACGGGATGGGCATCACCCAGCACAACACGGGCACGGCGAACGTACGCCTGATTGCCGACCTGCTGCTGTTGCGCGGCAATATCGGCAAGCCCGGCGCAGGCATCTGCCCGCTGCGCGGTCACTCGAACGTGCAGGGCAACCGGACGGTGGGCATCACCGAAAAGCCATCGGCCGAATTCCTGAAGAAGATCGAGGACGTGTTCGGCTTCAAGCCGCCGCGTGCGCACGGCCATGACGCCGTCAAGGGCATGCAGGCGATGATCGATGGCACGGCCAAGGCGCTGATCTGCCTCGGCGGCAACTTCGCGGTCGCGCTGCCCGACTCCGGGCAATGCTTTCCGGCGATGGGGCAGCTCGACCTGAGCGTCCACCTCGGCACCAAGCTCAATCGCTCGCATCTGCTGGTCGCGAAAGAGACTTTCGTGCTGCCCTGCCTCGGGCGCGCCGAGCTCGACGTGCAGGCAGGCGGCCCGCAATCGGTGACGGTCGAGGATTCGATGTCGATGGTCCATGCGTCGTCGGGCAAGCTCACGCCGGCGTCCGGACATTTGCGCTCCGAGCCCGCGATCGTCGCCGGCATTGCGCATGCAACGCTGCCTGACAGCAAGGTCGCCTGGCTGGAGCTGATCGCCGACTACGACGAGATCCGCGCCTTGATCGAACGAACCATACCGGGTTTCGAGAACTTCAACGAACGGATCAGGGCTCCGGGCGGATTCCGGCTGCCGCTGCCGCCGACCGAACGCCAATGGCCGACGGCGACCGGCAAGGCGATGTTCTCGGTGTTCGGCGGCGTCGAGGAAGATGCCCCCGTTCATGGCGACGACATCCTGCGCCTCGTAACGCTGCGCAGCCACGACCAGTACAACACGACGATCTACGGGCTCGACGACCGCTATCGCGGCGTGTTCGGCCGGCGCGACGTATTGTTCATGAACGAGGGCGATCTGGCCGCATGCGGGCTCGAACACGGCGATCTGGTCGACATCGAGACCGTCGCACCTGGCGGCCGGCCGATGCGGCTGGAGAAGATCACGGCGATCGCCTACGACATTGCCGCGGGATCCGTCGGCGCGTATTACCCGGAAGCGAACGTACTCGTGCCGCTCGATTACATCGACAAGGAAAGCGGCACACCATCGTACAAATCGGTTCCGGTTCGCGTGGTCCGGTCACAAGCGCTCTGAACCGGTGGCGAACGCGCCCGCCGAGGCGGAACGCAGCGTGTTCGGCCGCGTCTCGCCGAACCTCCGCAGCGCGGCGAACCGGAGGTCGTGATGCAGGACTGGACGGTCTCCGACATCAACATCAACCTCATCACGCCACGGGGCATGCTGCATCCGGCGCGCGTCACGTTGCCGCTCGACGTTCTCGCCGGGCACTTCGCGCAGGCATCATGGACGCTCTCCGAGCCTGGATGTGACAACACCGCTCCCGTAGAAAGGCGACGCACGATCCGTGCCGTCCCGATGCCCCGCGCGCCCTTATCTTCCTTAGAGCACGGTGTAGTTTTTCATTTCAGCGGCCATGTTCGAGATGGGTTCTCGAAGCGCCGCGTGCAGATAGCGCACCGTCGGCGAGAATTGCCGGCGGTGCGGGCATACGAGGTTCAGCGGCGCAGGCTCGCCGGGCTGATCCGGAATCAGCACCTCCAGCCGCCCGCTCGTGACGTCATCGCAAACGTCGAGCCATGACTTGTAGGCAACACCGAGCCCCTCCACCGCCCAGCGACGCGCAACGTCTGCGTCGTCGCAAAGCAGTTCTCCGTTGACCGTCACCAGCCGGCGCACGCCGTCGACGGGAAATACCCATCGGTCGTACACGCGGCCGCCGAGCGCGAAGAGCAGGCACTTGTGCAACGCAAGCTCGTCGAGCGAGGTCGGGCGGCCGTGGCGCGCCAGATAGGCCGGCGATGCGACCAGCACGCGCCGGTTGCTCTCCGCGAGCGGCAACGCCACATAGCTGGCGGTTTCCGCCACGCCATAGCGAATCGCGACGTCGACCGGATCGCGGAACACGTCCGCCACGTAATCCGACAGCGACAGCTTCAGCACCAGCTTCGGATGCGCGTCGCGAAACGCCGTCAGCCATGACAGCAGCACGTTTCGCCCAAGATCCGACGGCGCGGAGATCTTCAGCACGCCCTGCAGTTCGTGGCGCTCCCCATGCAGGCGCTCCCGCCCCTCCCTGAGCGTCGACAGCACTTCCTGCGCATAGGGCAGGTATTGCTCGCCCTCCGACGTGAGCTTCAGGCTGCGCGTCGACCGGGCAAACAGGCGAATGTCCAGCTCCCGTTCCAGCCGCTGAATCGCCGCACTGACCTGCCCCGGAAGCAGGTCGGCCTCACGGGCGGCGTTGGAAAAGCTGCCCAGCGCCGCCGTACGCACGAAGAGTCCAAGGTCGTCAATCCGGATCATTTTCATTCCAGCAGTGAAAGTTCTACCCGATTTTCCTGGTTTTTCATCCGTGTTGCAGTACGGAAAATACGATCAACACGTCGACGGCGGCGATAGCCACCGGTTCCCGACCGCTCTCCACATTGACTGGAACACCCCGCATGAAAGCCATCGTCTATACGCAGCACGGCCTCCCGGCCACCCACCCCAACGCGCTCCACGAAGCGGAGTTGCCCCTGCCCGAGCCGGGGCCGAGGGACCTGCTCGTCAGGATCCGGGCGATCGCCGTGAACCCTGTCGACACCAAGGTCCGGAAGGGATCGCCGACCGACGCGCCGCGCGTGCTGGGCTGGGATGCGGTCGGCACGGTCGAGGCCGTGGGTCGCGACGTTTCGCTGCATCAGCCGGGCGACGACGTTTACTACGCAGGGTCGATCGCGCGAGCCGGCGCCTATGCGGAGTACGGGCTGGTGGACGAACGCATTGCCGCGCGCAAGCCCGCCAGCCTGAGCGATGCTCATGCCGCCGCCCTTCCGCTGACATCGCTCACCGCATGGGAGTTGCTGTTCGACCGTCTCGGCGTGGCCGAGGGAGGCGGCGAAGGCGATGCCATCCTGATCGTCGGTGCGTCCGGCGGCGTCGGGTCGATCCTGACGCAGCTCGCGCGGCGCCTCACCCGGTTGCGCGTCATCGGCACGGCCTCGCGCCCGGAAACGCAGGCCTGGGTCCGGGAACTGGGTGCCCACGACGTCATCGATCATTCTCGGTCTCTGGTCGAAGGGCTGCGGGAAATCGGCGTACCCCACGTACGTTATGTTGCCAGTCTCACGCAGACGGATAGTCACTATGCGCAGATCGTCGAAGCGCTCGCCCCTCAAGGGCGGCTCGGTGTCATCGACGATCCGGCGACGCTCGATGCGGTGCCGCTCAAGCGCAAGGCCATCTCGCTGCACTGGGAGCTGATGTTCACCCGCTCGCTCTTCGAGACGCCGGACATGATCCGCCAGCACGACATCCTCGAGCGCGTCGCCACCCTGATCGACGACGGCACGCTTCGTACGACGATGGGCGAGCACTTCGGGGTCGTCAATGCGGAAAACCTCCGCCGCGCGCACGCCCTCATCGAAAGCGGCCGCGCACGCGGCAAGATCGTGCTCGAGGGATTTTGAGCACGGCAACACCGCGTCGGCATTCGATGCCGCGCCGGCAGCCAGATTCCCTCAACGACAGGAAAATAACCATGCGCCACTCGCGCCAGCATTCCACGCCAATCCGCTACCGCCTGAAATCACTCGCGCTTGCCGGTGCGCTCGCGTTGTGGAGCGTTGCGCCTTACGCCTCGAGCGTCGCCGCGACGCCTGCGGCAAACGTCGCGCCGACACCTTCCGACACCCGGTCAACCACGGGTACCCTGGATACTGTTGCCACGTTCAACGATGCGATGCCGACCGGCGTCACGGTTTCCGAATCCGGCCGAATCTTCGTCAACTTTCCGCGCTGGGGGGACGACGTGCCGTTCACCGTCGGCGAACTGCGGCACGGCAAGGTCGCCCCGTATCCGGATGCCGAGGTCAATCGCGCGGACAACCGGAAACCGGCCGATCACTTCCTGAGCGTCCAGAGCGTGGTGGCGGACGGTCGCGGCCGCCTCTGGGTGCTCGATACGGCTGCGCCGAATTTTTCCAGCCCGGTCGCGGGCGGCGCAAAGCTCGTCGCCATTGATCTAAAGCAAAATCGGATCGTGAAGACCATCGTCTTTCCCGGCAACGTCATGCGGGCGCAAACCTATGTCAACGACGTGCGCTTCGACTTCCGCGTCGGCAAGGCGGGGGTCGCCTATGTAACGGACTCGTCGCTCACGGGTACTGGCGGCATCATCATCGTCGACCTTGACACGGGCAGCGCAATGCGACGCCTCACGGGTGACGTATCGACATCGGCCGATCCGCATTTCGTACCTGTCTTCGATGGCGAACACCTGATGACCCGCAATGCCGACGGCAACACCCGGCCTTTCTCGGTGGCGTCGGACGGCATTGCCCTGTCACCGGATGGGAAGACGCTGTATTACTGCCCGCTCTCCAGTCGCCGTCTCTACGCGGTATCGACGGCACTGCTGCGTGATGCCTCCGTCAGCGACACCCAGCTGTCGGCGGCCGTCCAGGATCTCGGCGAGAAAGGCGCATCCGACGGGCTCGCGGCAGACGCGAATGGCACCGTGTACGCGGGCGACTACGAGCACAATGCGATCCGCAAGCGCTCGCCCGATGGAGCGTGGACGACCATCGTGCACGACTCCCGCCTTCTGTGGCCCGACACGCTGGCCATCGGCCCGGACGGCTACCTGTACTTCACGGCCAATCAATTGCCGCGGCAGGCCGGATTCCATGGCGGCAAGGACCTGCGCCAAAAGCCGTACAGGCTCTTTCGTACGCATATTGGCGCCGCCCCCGCTCCGACACATTGACCTTCCGGGGGCGAACAAGACACATGTGATCCTGAGCCGAATGCATGTACGTCAACGAGTTTGACAATCGAATTGCCGGGCGAAATCGCCCGGCGTGACGCATCGCGGAAAATCCTTGTTGCGTCGGGGCCCGGTTCGCCGAGAGCACCCCATCGAATCCGCGCCAACACGGCACTCGCGGTCAAGGCAATCATTTGACGCGCCCCCCACCATTGGCAGACATGCTGTCAATGAGAAGCGCCCCGGACCGACTCACCCGCTATCCGGCATTCATTACAAAACAGACATCAGATACTCACTGAGTCGCGCATTGAACTTTCTTGCCGTTTCGCTGGGAATGAAGTTGAACCCATGAACGGCCCCGGCCACCACCTCCATCGAAATCGGTACGCCGGCGCAGCTCAGCTTCTTGGCGTACTCGAGACTTTCGTCAAGCAACAGATCGAGGCTTCCGACCACGATGTACGTGCTGGGGAGATTCTCGAAACTCGGTGCATACGACGGCGAGTAATATTGAATTTCAATATCCTCCACCTTGTTTTCGCCAAGAAGATATTTCCATCCGAAGTCGTTCACATCGTGGGTCCACACATACTCGCCGGCGTATTTGTTTTTGACCTCGGCGGGATTGGCAGACGTCTTGTAGTCCAGCATCGGGAACAGCATGACCTGGTTCCTGGGGGTGATCTTTGTCTTGTCCCTCAGATAGTGGCACAGCGAAGCAGTGAGGCCGCCCCCTGCGCTTTCCCCCATCACCGTTATTCTCTCCCGGTCGATGCCAAGCTGTTCCGCGTTGTCATAAACCCACGTGATGCCGGAAACACAGTCGTTCAGCGGTGTCGGGTACGGGTTTTCAGGAGCCAGCCGGTAATCCACCGCAACGACGACGCAGTGCAGCTTCGCGGCCGCCTCGTGGTGCTCGTTGTCGTACAGGTCAGCGGACCCTGATACATACCCACCGCCGTGAATATAGAAAATCGCAGGCAACAGTTTGTTTTCTGCGCTTTGCGAAGGACCGTACACGAGGACGCTCACATCTTCGTTTACCTGGACTCTCTTCCCGAAAAAAGTGTCGTCCACTTTCGAGCTGAACATGCGCACGGCGGCTCGCGTCGCTTCAATATCGTCCTTTGTCTTCAACTTCAAAACAGTGGGCGATTCAGTGACTGCGCTTAACTGATCCTTTGCAATGAGATGACTTGAATTGCTCATATATCGATCCTGTTGTCAGATGGGAGGCCCGGCCGTCGCGTTCACGTCCGACTGATGCGCTTGCCGGAACTGGACAAGAAAAAATTGCATTTGCAACCGCCCGCCTCTAAAATTCGTAATCCTGTATATCCTGGATTCCTTTCGCTCACGCAATCGCGCGTATGCCCCGCCTCAATGTGCCGTCATACCACCGTCGGCAAGCCAAACCGCACCCGTGACGAACGACGCCGCGGAAGAACACAGGAACAGCACCACGCCCGCCATTTCCTCGGGTTCCGCTGCACGCCCCATCGGGCTGCTCGCCATCAGGGTCTGCGTCATGGCCGGATCGCTCAACCAGCGGTCCGTCATCGGCGTACGGATCAGACCCGGCGCCAACGCATTCACACGGATTCCCTTGGTTGCATAGTCGAGGGCCGCAGCCTTCGTCAGGCCGATCACCCCGTGTTTCGCTGCCGCATAAGGCGCCATCCCGGGATCCGCGATCACCCCCGCGACCGAAGCCGTGTTCACGATCGCGCCGCCGCCCGTTTTGAGCATTGCCTCGATCTCGTGCTTGACGCACAGGAACACGCCCTTGAGATCGACGGCGATCACCCGGTCAAAATCTTCTTCCGTCATGTCGGCAAAAGGCGCGGTGCGCGGCAAGATCCCCGCATTGTTGAATGCGGCGTCGATCTTCCCGTAAGTCTCCACCGCCGTGGCCACCAGCGCACGCACCGCCTCGGCGTTGCTGACGTCCGTCTTCACGAAGATCGCTTCGCCACCCGATGCGCGGATTTGCTCGACGGTTTCGTTGGCACCCTGCCCCACATCGCCGATCACCAGCCGCGCACCGCGCTCGGCAAACGCCAGCGCCGTGGCCCGGCCGATACCCGACGCCGCTCCCGTGATCAGGACGGTCTTGCCGGAATAGTCGAATTGTTCATTAGCCAATCTGGAATCTCCTGCATTCATGCAGCACGCGCTGCTCAAGTTGCGATTCGGAACGGGGGAGCGGCGAAACCCCATTCGAAAAAATTCAGACCCGCACCACCAGCCTTCCGCGTGCACGATTGCTTTCGATCCACTCGCGCACTTCATCGAACGCGAACACGTGTTGCAGATGCGACGGCAGTTGGTCGGCGGCAATGTCGTTGACGATCGAGCGCAGCGGCGAATCTGCCAGCGGAAGCGCCGCCGAGCCGGGCAACTGCGCCGGGAAAGAGGCAAGCCGAACAGCTGGCGGCAGATCCGCCATCAAATTGAATCGTTCAAGCACCGGCGGTGCCGCCCAGCATCCCGATCACGGTGACTGCGCCGAAGGGTTTCAACGTCCGTGCGGTGTCGCGCAACGTCGACGTGCCGATCACCTCGAGCGCGGCATCGATCCCCTTCGATTGAAGGTGAAAGACTTCGTCGGAGACGTTTTCCGCCATCGAAGATCACGTCGTCCGCGCCAGCAATGTGAAGCTGCGTCGCGTGAGCTGCCGCGCGTGTCGTCACTATGCCCGTTCAGATCTGAGTACGGAATCGACAAAACTGACAACCAATCTCTCAAATTCGAGAGGATTAAAAGTGCCAAAGCGATACTCTGCGCGGCGTGCGGCGTGGTTCTGGACATGTCGCTGAAATCACGGGGCTGCTTTCGGTGAACGGCCAAGCACAGTCGTGTGCGTTGGCAGGATTTTCGCGCGCTGCCCGCGGAACGCCTTCAGGAGACGATGCGAGTCGCGGGCGGTGTCGTAGCTGTAACCGCAGCGCTTGAGGCTTCGTTACGGGAGGGTGTGGTACAGCCCGTTATCAACTGGGCTACGGGGTTTCACGCGCCGAAAAAGCAACGGTACATGCCGCGCGCTTCGCTACGATGGGCCGCAAGCATTCAGGCGGAGCCTCTCAGCCATTCGCCCGCGCCCGGTCGCTCGTTCGAGTCGAGAGAGACGGCGGCTGCCTGCCGCACCGCAACCGCCGCCCCGATACGGTGCAGCAACGCACGCGCCGTCGCGTTTGCTATGCTGCGCGCATCGCCAGCCCGAGCCGATCGCCGACATGAACGACCTCGCCCCCGACCTCGCCCGCACGCTGCGCGCGTCCTGCGACGCGTGCTTCGGCACGGCCGCCGTCTGGCCGCTCGTCGAGCACGCGTATGGCGAACCGCAACGCTACTACCACACGCTCGCGCACCTGGCCGAGCTGTTCGCGCATCTCGCGCCGTATCGCGAGGAACCGCTGTGGCCTGCGATCGAGCTCGCGGTATGGGCGCACGACTTCGTGTACGCGACGACGCTGCCCGATTATGCGGATAACGAAGCACGCAGCGCGCAATGGCTCGTGCAGGTCACGAACGCACACTGCGGCGAATCCTGGTTGCATGCGCATGCAGCGCACGTGTCCGTTGCACACGATCTCGTGCTCGCGACGAAGTCGCACCGGCTGCCCAATACGTTCGCATCCGATCCGCACCTGCAGCGTGCCGGGCGGATTTTTCTCGACGCCGATCTCGCGATCCTCGCGGCCGCACCCGACCGGTTGCGCGAGTACGACCGCGCAATCGCACGTGAGTGGGCGCAGGATCCCGATGCGCCGTCGGCAGCATTCCGCACGGGCCGCAGGCAGGCACTCGAACATCTGCGTGCGCAGGTCCCGCTGTTTCAATCGGCGGAATTCGCGCCGCTCACACTGCGCGCGCAACGCAATCTCGACGCGCTGATCGCCACATACGCGTAAGCGCCGAGCGCGCCCGCATCGCCCCTTCGGATCGATAGAACCGGCCCGTCGCGCGCGGCGCCCCGACGCGCCCGCGCGGCACGACTCCCTGCAGCAGCCCCCCGCAGCGCCGCTTTTTTCCCCGCCCATCTCATACGACATCAGACAATAAAACCGGCAGGAACCTCGATTTCCCCGAGGAGCCACCGCATGCGCGCCTCCCCGGAAGTAACCCTTCGAACATAATATGATTGCATTTTCACATGCAATGTGATTTTATTATCGTATCTTGCACGCCGCCGCCAACCACGCGCACGGCGCACCCATACCAAGGAAGAGACGCAGATGGAGACAATCGCCGTCATCGGCAGCAACATGGTCGACCTCGTGACCTATGTCACACGCATGCCCGCCCGGGGCGAAACGCTCGAAGCGCCGAACTTCGAGCTCGGCTGCGGCGGCAAGGGGGCGAACCAGGCCGTCGCGGCCGCCCGCCTCGGCGCGCGCGTCGTGATGGTCACGAAGGTCGGCGACGACGTGTTCGCCGACAACACGATCCGAAACTTCGAGCGCGAAGGCATCGACACCACGCACGTGCGCAAGGTTGCCGGCGTGCCGAGCGGCGTCGCGCCGATCTTCGTCGAACCCGATTCGAGCAACAGCATCCTGATCGTCAAGGGCGCGAATCGCCACCTGACGCCGGCCGACATCGACGCGGCCGCGCCGCAGCTCGCCGAATGCGCACTGATCGTGCTGCAGCTCGAGATCGAGCTCGACACCGTCTATCACGCGATCGCATTCGGTGCGCGCCACGGCATTCCCGTGCTGCTGAACCCCGCGCCCGCGGTGGCCGATCTCGATTTCGAGCGGATCCGCACCGTCGAATTCTTCGTGCCGAACGAAACCGAGCTCGCGATCGTGTCGGGCATGCCGGTCGATTCGCGCGACACCGCCGCGCGCGCCGCCGAGGCGCTGGTCGCGCGCGGGCTCAAGCACGTGCTCGTCACGCTCGGCAGCAACGGTTCGCTGCTGGTATCGCGCGACGGCGTGCGGCACGTGCCGGGCGTACCGGTCGACGCGCGCGACACGACGGGCGCCGGCGATGCGTATATCGGCTGCTTCGCGCGCTGCTACGCCGCGTCACGCAACGCGCTCGACGCAATGCGGTACGCGTCGGCGTACGCCGCACATTCGGTCACGGGCCTCGGCACGCAGAAGTCGTACGCCGACACCGCGACGTTCGAACGCTTCCTCCACGACGCCGGCTGCTGAACGGCGCCTTCATCGACGAGACAATTGGGAAGGAGACACCCATGGGCCGAGCCAGAATCGAACACACAACCGACGGCTACTATCTGAACCGCACGCCGCTCTTCGCGTTCACGCTGCTGTGCTGCCTGTTCGCGCTATGGGGCACCGCCGCGAACCTGAACGACGTGCTGATCGCGCAGTTCAAGAAGTCGTTCTTCCTGTCCGATTTCGAATCGGCGTTCGTGCAGTCCGCGTTCTACCTCGGCTACTTCTTCCTCGCGATTCCGGCCGCGACCGTCGTGAAGAAGTTCAGCTACAAGACGACCATCCTCGTCGGCCTGCTGCTCTACACGACCGGCTGCCTGCTGTTTTTCCCGGCCGCGTCGATGGCGAAGTACGGGATGTTCCTCGTCGCGCTGTTCGTGATCGCGGCGGGCCTGTCGTTCCTCGAAACGGCATCGAACTCGTATTCGACGCTGATGGGCCCGCGCGAAACCAGCACTCGGCGGCTGAACATCTCGCAGACGTTCTATCCGTTCGGCGCGATGGCCGGCGTGTACATGGGCAGTTTCCTGATCTTCAAGGAAGGCGATGCATCGCATGCGCAGCTCGCCGCGATGTCGGCAGCCGAAGCGCACGTGCACCAGCTCGCGATGATCCAGGCCACGCTCGAGCCGTACAAATGGCTGATCGTGGTGCTCGTCGCCGTGTTCATCGTGTTCGCGCTCACGCCCTACCCGGCCTGCAAGGGCAACGGCCCCAGCGTGGCCACGCACCGGATCGACGCGCGCGGCACGCTCGCGCGCCTGTTCGGCAACCGGCGCTTCGTCGCGGGCGTCGTCGCGCAGTTCCTGTATGTCGGCGCGCAGGTCGGCGTGTGGAGCTTCACGATCCGGCTTGCGATGCAGATCGGCGGCCTTACCGAACGCGACGCGTCGCACTACCTGCTCGCCACGTTCTTCGCGTTCTTCGTCGGCAAGCTGGTCGCGACGCTCGTGATGAAGCGCGTCGGCCCGGCCAAGGTGCTGATCGTCTACGGCATCCTGTGCATTGCGCTGCTCGCTTACACGATCAGCGTGCACAACATCACGGCCGTCTATGCGGCCGTGGGCGTAAGCGTGTTCCTCGGCCCGTGCTGGCCGACGATCTACGGCCTGACGATCGACGGGCTCGGCAAGGACACCGAATACGGCGGCTCGATCCTCGTGATGAGCATCGTCGGCGGCGCGGTCGTGCCGCTGATCCAGGGGCTGATCTCCGATCACACGGGCGGCAACATGCAGCTCGCGTTCGTCGTGCCGCTCGTGTGCTTCGTCGTGATCGTCTACTACGGCTTCTACTGCCTGCGCCACCTGCCGGCCGCAACGCCCGACACGGCCGCCGACGGCAACGCGCCGGCGCGCTACGCCGCCACGCGCAACACGTCGGGAGCATGAGCATGCGAGGCGAAATCGAACTGCGGCGCGACGACTTCCGCGACACGCCGCGCACGCTGTACCGCACCGACGGCCTCACCGTCACCGCGTTCGCGTATCCGTCCGGCGTCGAGGCGCTGAAGCTCGAGAACCGCCGCGGCCACCTCGTCGTGCTGCCGTATCTCGGCCAGATGATCTGGGCCGCCGCGTTCGACGGCCGCGACCTGACGATGAAGCACATGTTCCGGCAGCCGAAGCGGGCAGCGTCGATCATCGATACCTACGGCTGCTTCATGTTCCACAGCGGGCTGCTGCGCAACGGCTGCCCGGGGCCGGACGACACACATGCGCTGCACGGCGAGATGCCGTGCGCACCGATGGATCGCGCGAGCCTCGTCGTCGGCGCGGATGCGCGCGGCGCGTTCGTCGAGGTGACGGGCGAATACGAATACGTGCAGGGTTTCGGCAGCCACTATGTGGCGCGTCCGTCGGTGCGGCTCGCCGAGCACGACGCGCAGATGACGATCGCGATGGACGTGACGAATCTCGGCGGCACGCCGATGGACCTGATGTACATGGCGCACCTGAACTACGCGTACGTGCCGGGCGGTCGCTTCGTGCAAGCGTTGTCTAAAGGCGGGTTACGGCTGCGCGACAGCGTACCCGCGCACGTGAAGCCGACTGCCGCGTGGCGCGACTACACGGCTACGCTCGCGCGCGAACCGGAACGGCTTCACACGCTCGATGCGCCCGCGCTGTACGACCCGGAGATCGTGTTCTTCATGAACGATGCGGAACCGGACGCGGACGGCGTCGCACATTTCCTGCTCGCACATCCGGACGGCGGTGCATTCCACACCGCATACCGGCCCGAGCAGTTCCCGCATGCGACGCGCTGGATCCTGCACAACGCCGACCAGCAGGTCGCCGCATTCGCGCTGCCGTCGACCTGCGAGCCGGAGGGTTATGAAGCCGAACGCCGCAAGGGTCATGTGGCGGCACTCGCGCCGGGCGCGACGCGCCGCTTCGAAGTCGTCACCGGCTACCTGAGCGCGGCGGAAGTACGCGATGCGTGAAGCGATGCGCGGCCGCGCGCCATCAGGTCACGAGCGCGATCCCGTGTTCGCGGATCGCCGTTTCGTAGCGGCGGCTCAGTTGCCCGTCCGAGATCACGTAGTTGAAGTCGGTCAGCTCGGCGAAATAGGCCGCGCGCACTTCGTCGAACTTCGTGTGGTCGACGAGCAGGAAGCGATTCTGCGCGCGTTCCATCACCTTCTTCTTCGCGTCGACTTCATGGAAGTTGAAGCAGGTGACGCCGCAGCGGTCGCTCACGCCGGCCGCCGAGATGAACGCCTTCGACACGCGCACCGTGTCGAGGATGCCCGTCTCGGCCACCGACTCGAACACCATGTTCTTGCGGTGATACGCGCCGCCGCACAGGATCACGCTGCAATGCGGCTTCTGCTGCAGCTTCGCGAACACGTTCAGCGAATTGCAGACGGCGGTGAATTCGAGGTCGTCCGGAATGAAGTCGACGACGAACGGCGTGGTCGAGCCGCAGTCGACGAAGATCGTGTCGCCGGTCGTCACGAACTGCGCGGCCAGCTTGCCGATGCGTCGCTTTTCCTCGGTCTGCCGGTTGTTCTCGGCGCTGACCACGTACTCGCCGATGTCGCTGCGCTGCGCGGCGAAGTGGCGCGTCACGTAGCCGCCGATCAGGCTCAAGCCGTGCGGGTTGTCCGCGAGATCGCGGCGGATCGTCATTTCGGATACGCCGAACAGCTCGGCGACTTCCCTCAGATGAATCGCGTTCTGCCCTTGCAGCACGTTCATCAGTGTCTTGATCCGTTCGCCCTTCTTCGTTTCCATGCCAGTATCCTGCGTGCCCGTCGTATCCGTCGCTTGTGGTGCCGGGCGCACAGGCCCGGCCGGAATGTCGTATTTGTAACAAACCGATGTGAAAACATCAACTTTACGTGTGCCCTTCCGGTACACGCTCCGTGGAGTCCTGAAACATGCCGCTTTCCAACGCCCAACTCGCTCAAGCCATCGATCACACGCTGCTCGCGCCCGACGCGAGCGACGCGCAGATCCGCGAACTCTGCCGCCAGGCGGCCGAGCATCGCTTTTACTCGGTCTGCGTGAATTCGGCGAACGTGCCGCTCGCCGCGCGCGAGCTGGCCGCTACCGGCGTGCTCGTCTGTGCCGTGGTCGGTTTTCCGCTCGGTGCCGGGCTGTCGGCCGCCAAGGCATTTGAAGCCACCGCCGCGATCGCGGCGGGCGCCGGCGAGATCGACATGGTGATCAACATCGGCGCGCTGAAGAGCGGCCGCGCCGACGACGTGAAGGCCGACATCGACGCCGTGCACCGCGCATGCGGCGCGGTGCCGCTCAAGGTGATCCTCGAAACGGGGCTGCTGACCGACGACGAGAAGGTGCGCGTGTGCGAGATGTGCCGCGATCTCGGCGTCGCGTTCGTGAAGACGTCGACCGGGTTCGGCCACGGCGGCGCGACGCTCGCGGATGTCGCGCTGATGCGCCGCACGGTCGGCCCCGTGCTCGGTGTGAAGGCATCGGGCGGCGTGCGCGACCGCGCGGCCGCGCTGGCGATGATCGAGGCCGGCGCGACGCGGCTCGGCACGAGCTCGGGGGTGGCGATCGTTTCCGATCAGGGGGGCGGCGAGTCGGCGTATTGACGAATGCCGCAGGCCGCCGGCGGATTCCCGGACGCGGCCGCGATTCAAGCTTCGCGCCCGCGCGCCTCTCCCTCGCCCGGCCGGCTCTTGCCAGCAGTCACACCAGGAAAGCAAATTTCATGAAGATCATGGCGCGTCTCTTGGCAGCGGGCATCGCTCTGACTGCCGTATTACCGTCGATCGCTGCGGCGACGCCTTCGACGAAACCGACGGAAGTAACCGGCGTCCTCACGGATGGAGGCGGTATTGACGATATGAGTATCGTGATCCGCGCCGAGAGCGGCCGTCGCATCGATGTGTATTGCGTACAGATGTGCGGTGCCGACTGGTTCGTCGAGATCGGTGATGCGATGAAGTTGAAGAAGGCACTTGTCGGGCGACGGGTCAGCCTCCGCTACGCGACTGAAATCAACAACGATCGCGTGGCGGGCCCGGGGCGCAATGACGAGATCGCTGTGGTCAAGAGCGTCCGTCTGCTGCGCTGACCCCTGCCGGCAGTACGCCGCGTCCTCATGTCGATCGTTTCGATAAGGCTGGCGTGCCACCCGATGATTCCGCTCGATGCGCGTTCGACATGCACGGCCAGCATGCTCCGTTCGCCATAAACCGGAATCGCCTTTCGATCGAACAGATGTGGCGGTGCTGAAGCAAGCCGAGCCGCCGGGCATGCCGGTGGCCGATGTGATCTGGCAGCTCGGCATTTCGGAACAGATGGTCTAGCGGTGGAAGAAGCAATACGCCAGGATGCACGACGGCCGGCCACCCACCACCCTTGCCGGACGCTCAGACACCCGCCCCCAGCCCCGCGATCCGTTCGCGCAACCGCGGCGCCACGAAATCGAGAAACGCACGCAGCTTCAGCGGCATCGGCGCCTGCCCCTTGTGCACCAGGCTGACCGGCAGCGGCTGCGATTCGTACGCGTCGAGCACCACGTCCAGCGTGCGATCGCGCAGCGCCTGCGCCACCTGGTACGACAGCACGCGGATCAGCCCGACGCCGAGCACGGCCGCATCGATGGCCGCCTCGGCCGTATTCACCGCGAAGCGCGAGTGCACGGGCACCGTCAGTTCCCCCTTCTCGCCGTCGAACACCCACGCGCGCCGCGACGCCAGCACCTCGAACGTGATGCATTGATGCCGCGCGAGGTCGGCCGGTTCGGCGGGTGGGCCATGCGCAGCCAGATAGGCCGGGCTTGCGCAGATCACGCGTCGCACACTGCCGACACGGGTGGCCATGAAGCTGCTGTCGGGCAACTCGCCGATCCGCAGCGCGACGTCGATCTGTTCTTCCATCAGGTGGGCGACACGATCCGTCAGCACCAGCCGCACGTCGATCTCGGGATAGTGGGCGAGAAACGCGGCCAGCACCGGCACGATATGCAGACGCCCGAACACGATCGGCGCGGTAACGATCAGCTCCCCGCGCGGCGCCGCATATTCGCCGGTGGCGGCGCGCTCGGTTTCCGCGATGTCGTCGAGGATGCGCCGGCAACCGGCGACATACGATTCGCCGGCCTCGGTCAGCGACAGTTGCCGCGTCGTGCGATGCAGCAGCCGCGTGTTCAGGTAGGCCTCGAGGTCCGCGATCTTGCGGCTCACGGTCGCCAGCGGAATGCCGAGCTGGCGCGCGGCGGCCGACATGCTGCCGGCATCGATGACCGCTACCAGCATGGACATCGACTCGAGACGATTCATAGTGCCTCTCGAATTTCGGAAAGATGATTCCAGATTCTGGTGGATTATCTTTCCAGGTGCAAGGCAGTACGCTCCTTTCATGCTTCTCGCCGACAGCTTCCGCTGCCCGCGATGACCGATCGCCATGAAAGGAATCCGTCATGAACGAATTGCCCCTCGCTACCGGCATGCCGCCCGCCGCGGCTGCCGCGCCGCCTGCCGCCGCGTCGCGCGGCAAGATCGTCGCGATGGCGGCCATCGCCGGCGCGGTCGTGACCAACATCTACTGCACGCAGCCGATCCTGCCGCTGATCGCGCACGATCTGCAGGTCGCCCCGGCGACGGCCGACCTGGTGGCCGGCGCGGCGCTCCTCGGCTTCGCGACCGGGCTGGCGCTGCTGCTGCCGCTCGGCGACCGCTACGACCGGCGCAAGCTGGTGCTGGGCCAGATCGTGATGGCCTTCGCGTTCGCGGTGGCTTCGGCGCTCGCGCCGGGGGTCTGGGCGCTGATCGGCGCCGCGTTCTCGCTCGGTGTGGTCAGCTGCGTGCCGCAGCAACTGGTGCCGTTCGCGGCCGTGATGTCCGCGCCCAATGAACGTGGGCGCAACGTCGGCACGGTGGTCACCGGCATCATGGTCGGCATCCTGCTCGGCCGCGCGGTCAGCGGCCTGATCGCCGCGCAAGCCGGGTGGCGCGCGGTGTATGCCGTCGAAGCCGCCGCAATGGTGCCGGTGGGGATCGCCGCCGCGTGGCTGCTGCCGCGCGGCGTGCCGAGCACCACACTGTCGTATGGCCGGCTGCTCGCGTCGCTGTGGACGCTGGCGCGCGCGCATCGTCCGATCCGCGAATCGATGGTCGTGCAGGCACTGCTGTGGGCCGCGTTCAATGCGTTCTGGGTCAATCTCGCGGCGCTGCTCGCCGACGGGCCCTGGCACCTCGGCAGCGCGTGGGCCGGCGGCTTCGGCCTCATTGGCGCGGCGGGCGCGCTGGCCGCCACCATCGGGATCGGAGGATCACACGTCTGAACTCCCTTCACCTGC
>NZ_JAAGPO010000436.1:0-239 GCF_017104825.1 Burkholderia sp. Ac-20345
GGAGTAAGACAGGTAGGTGCGATGGAGCAAAGAAGAGAGAGATGACAGGGGGGGAAGGATGACAGATGTAGCGCGGAAGTGGGGCGCTGAAAATAGCACGAGTAGAGAGGAAAAGAGCGGAAGGAAAGAGTAAATGAAAAAGAGAAGGAAGAGTGCGGGAGGAGGGTAGCGGAGGGAGGGTGGGGTGGGATGTGCAGAGGTAGAAGGGGGGTAGAAGGGGGTCTTATTTTTTTTTTTCG
>NZ_JAAGPO010000437.1:0-2361 GCF_017104825.1 Burkholderia sp. Ac-20345
TCTGCGCGCGTCGCGTATCGGGCTCGTTGTGCGCCTCGACGGCCGCACGGTGCGTCAGCGCCGCGCGCACGACGAGCCCGATACGCGACGCGCGCAGCAACGCGCCGAGCGCGACCAGCATCGCCGTGGACATCCCCATCATGAACAGCCGGTAGCGCGGCAGCGCGAGGCCGAATACGGTCACGGGCGCACCGTCGAACAACGCCGGCACGGGCGCCGGCAACGGCGCGAGGCCCCACACGAGTTTCGCGCCCTCGCCGATCAGGTACGCGAGGCCGAAGGTCAGCAGCAGTTCGCTCGTATGGCCGCGCGCCTGCACGCGGCGCAGCAGCATGCGTTCGCAGCCGGCGCCGAGCAGCCCGACCGCGAGCGGCGCGAGCACCAGCGCGGGCCAGAAGCCCGCGCTGGCCGCGATGCTGTAGCCGACATACGCGCCGAGCATGTAGAAGCTCGCATGCGCGAAGTTGAGCACGCCCTGCACGCTGAAGATCAGCGTGAGTCCGGCCGACAGCATGAACAGCAGCAAGCCGTAGCTGAGGCCGTTGAAGGCCTGGAGCGCGAATGCGTGCAAGGCGAAATCAGGCCGCGAGCGGCTCGAGCGCTGCGCGCAGCGCGTCGGGCAGCGGCACCGGCCGGCGCGTGCCGCGATCGACGTACACGTGCACGAAATGCCCCTGTGCGGCGGGCGACGCGTCGCCCTGCGCGAACAGCCCGACCTCGTAGCGCACGCTCGACGTGCCGAGCTTCACGACCCGCAGCCCCGCGTCGACCGACTGCGGAAACACCAGCGGCGCGAAGTAGTTGCACTGCGTCTCGACCACGAGGCCGATCGTCTGCCCGTGCTCGACGTCGAGCACGCCCGCACGGATCAGGTATTCGTTCACGACCGTGTCGAAGTAGCTGTAGTAGACGACGTTGTTCACGTGCCCGTAGACGTCGTTGTCCATCCAGCGGGTCGTGATCGGCAGGAAGTGGTGATAGGCGTCGCGCGGACGCGGTTGCGGCTTGTCGGACATGGCGATGGCGGTCAGGACGATGGAAGCGATGAGGACGATGCGCGGCGGCCGCATGACGGCGCGCGCCGGCAAGAAGCGGAGCGCCGTGCCGCGAGCGCTCGCGACACGGCAGATGCGACCTTGCTGACAGGCCGGCCCGTCACTGCCCCGGCCGGTCGACGAACTCGAAATCGAGGCCGCGCGCACGCATCCAGTCGGCGAGCGCGACGCCCGTGCCGGCGCGCCACGGGCGCAGCAGCGGCGGATCGACGAGTTTGTATTCGAGCAGTTCCGGCGACAGCGCGACCGTGCCCGATGCACGCACGTGATACGCGATGATCAGCTCGTTCTTGCGGATGAATTCGTAGACGCCGACGAGCGACACGTGCTCGGCCTTCAGCGCCGTTTCCTCGAAGACCTCGCGCGCGATGCCGTCTTCGGGCGTCTCGCCGTTCTCGAGGAAGCCGGTGATCAGCGCGAACATCCCTTCGGGCCACGCCGCATTGCGCGCGAGCAGGATCTTGCCGTCGAGCTCGACGATCGCGGCGACGACGGGCAGCGGGTTGTTCCAGTGCACATAGCCGCAGCTGTCGTCGGGGCACGCCTGGCGAATGCGGCCGCCTTCATGGTCGGGATCGGCGCGCTCGGTGAGCGGGCTCGCGCAGCGCGGGCAAAAGCGGTAATCGGCGGTGGTCATCGATGGGGATCTGGCAGGCGCCGGACGGCCGCCAGCCGGCTGCCCGCGCACCCGCTCGGCGCGGGAAAGGCTTCATTCTAGCGAGTTTGCCCGTGCCGCAGACGATCCGTCCCCGCCGATATCACGGTTGCAGGCGCGCTCGTGCGGCGGTCGCCGCGAAGCCGGCCGCGCCGAGCAGCAGCGCGGCCACCGCGACCCACAGCGCGGGGGAAAACGACCCGAAGCGGGCGGCCAGCGGCGCCGCGACGAGCGGACCGAGAATCTGCCCGACCCCGTACGACGCGGTCGCATAGCCCATCAGCCCGGCTGCCCGCTCGCCGTGCAAACGCCGCGCCTCGCGCATCGCGAACAGCGTGATCGCGGTGAACGGCAGCCCGAGCAGCGCGCTGCCGACCGAGAAACCCGCCGCGTTCGGCCACACGATCCCGGCGGCGATGCCGAGCGCCTGCGTCGCGCAACCGGCGGCCAACAGCAGCCGGTTGTCCCAGTGCCCGGGCAGCCGCGCGGCGGTGATCGCGCCGACGATCAGCGCCGCACCGAACATCGGCCAGAACAGGTCGGGCCACGGCGAACCGGCCGGCAGCGCGGCGCGCGCGATCACGGGCAGGAACGTCGCGGTGATGATGTAGCCGAAGCCCGGCATGCCGTACAGCACGACGAGCCATGCGG
>NZ_JAAGPO010000438.1:0-2511 GCF_017104825.1 Burkholderia sp. Ac-20345
TCGCGACGCTGCTGCCCGCGCTCGACGCGTGCGGCGGCGAGGAAATGCGGCAGCTGCTGCGCGGGCTCGACGGCCGCTTCGTGCCGCCGGGGCCGAGCGGCTCGCCGTCGCGCGGCCGCCCCGACGTGCTGCCGACCGGCCGCAATTTCTACTCGGTCGACACGCGCGCGGTGCCGACGCAGGCAGCGTGGTCACTCGGCCTGAAATCCGCGCAGCAACTGATCGAGCGCCATCTGCAGGATCACGGCGACTATCCGCGCGCAATCGGCCTGTCCGTCTGGGGCACGGCGACGATGCGTACCGGCGGCGACGACATTGCGCAGGCGTTCGCGCTGCTCGGCGTGCGGCCGAAATGGGCGCACGGCAGCCATCGCGTGACCGACTTCGAGATCCTGCCGATCGAGATCTTCGACCGGCCGCGGATCGACGTGACGCTGCGCGTGTCGGGCTTCTTCCGCGACGCGTTCCCGAACCTGATGCACCTGTTCGACGCGGCCGTGCAGGCAGTGGCCGCGCTCGACGAGCCCGAGGAGCTGAATCCGATCCGTGCGCGCATCGAGCGCGAACGCGAGCAATGGATCGCACAGGGCGTGGCACCGGACGAAGCGCGGCGCCGCGCGGGCTGGCGCGTGTTCGGCGCACGGCCGGGCAGCTACGGCGCGGGCTTGCAGGACCTGATCGACCAGCGCCGCTGGCAGACCGACGCCGATCTCGCCGAGGCCTACCGCCAGTGGGGCGGCCATGCGTATGCGCAGAACAGCGCGGGCGACGTCGCGGCCGACGTGTTCGGCGAGCGGCTCGCGACGATCGACGTCGTCGTGCAGAACCAGGACAGCCGCGAGCACGACATCCTCGATTCGAACGACTACTACCAGTTCCAGGGCGGGATGACGGCGGCCGTACGGCACCTGTCGGGGCAGCAGCCGAGCATCTACCACGGCGACCACGCGAACCCGGTCGCGCCGAAAATGCGCACGCTGCGCGAGGAAATCGCGCGCGTGATCCGCTCGCGCGTCGTCAACCCGAAATGGCTCGACGGCGTGAAGCGTCACGGCTACAAGGGCGCGGCCGAGATGGCGGCGACCGTCGACTACCTGTACGGCTATGACGCGACCGCGCGCGTGCTGTCCGACCATCAATACGGGCTCGTGGCCGACGCATACCTGTTCGACGACGCCACCCGCGGGTTCCTCGAGCGGCACAACCCGAAGGCGCTGCACGGCATCTGCGAACGCTTCGTCGAGGCGATGCAGCGCGGCCTGTGGCAGCAGCCGGGCGACTATCGCGAACGGATCGAAGCGGTCTGGCTCGCGAGCGAACAACTCCAGGAAGGGGGACGGCGATGACCGATCCGACGACGCACCGCGCCCGCGCGGTTTTTCCGTTTGCGGCGCTCGTCGCGCAGGATGCGTTGCAGCAGGCGCTGCTGCTCGCCGCGATCGACCCGTCGCTGGGCGGCGTGCTCGTGAGCGGGCCGCGCGGCACCGCGAAATCGACCGCGGCGCGCGGCCTCGCGGAGCTGTTGCCCGAAGGGCAGTTCGTCACGCTGCCGCTGTCGGCGAGCGACGAGCAGGTGACGGGTACGCTCGATCTCGCGCATGCACTCGCTGAAAACGGCGTGCGCTTCCGGCCGGGCCTGCTCGCGCGGGCGCATCTCGGCGTGCTGTACGTCGATGAAGTGAACCTGCTCGCCGACGGGCTCGTCGATACGCTGCTCGACGTCGCCGCGAGCGGCGTGAACATCGTCGAACGCGATGGCGTGTCGCACGCGCACGACGCGCGCTTCGTGCTCATCGGGACGATGAATCCGGAAGAGGGCGAGCTGCGTCCGCAGCTGCTCGACCGCTTCGGCTTGATGGTCGAACTGGAAAACTGCTTCGACGCCACGCAGCGCCAGCGGATCGTGAAGGCACGGCTTGCATTCGATCTCGATCCGGATGCGTTCCGCGCGCGTCATGCATCCGCACAGCGCGAACTCGGCGACCGGATTCACGCGGCACGCGCACGGCTGGCGGCGCTCGATTTCGACGATGCCGTCCACGCACGCGTCAGCGCGCTGTGCATCGACGCGGCCGTCGACGGGCTGCGCGCCGATCTCGTGATGCTGCGCGCGGCGCGTGCACTCGCCGCGCTGGAGCAGGCCGATGCGGTGACGGTGTCGCATGTCGAGCGTGTGGCCGACGCGGTGCTGCGGCATCGGCGCCATGCGGGGACGCCGCCCTCGCACGGAGCGTCGCATCACGGTGGCGAGCGCGACGATCGTTCGCCGACGGATACGCACCAGCGGCCCGACAACCGACCGGGCGAGACACAAGGCGACGCATCGGCAACGCAGGGCGACTGGGGTTATCTACCGGCTGAACCGGCCGGGCTGCGCGACGTGAAAGGCGTGGTGCCGCTGCCGCTAAAAAAACGCTGAGCCATCGAGCCGGCGCCGCCGCGAACACCGTTCGCGGTCCTCGATGGCAATCAGGCGCAGCCGTGCGCGTGCCGGGCACGGCGCGCGCCGGC
>NZ_JAAGPO010000439.1:0-2233 GCF_017104825.1 Burkholderia sp. Ac-20345
TGCGCGTGGTTCGTGCCGGCGTGGCTGCTTGCCGCCGCCGCGCTGTGGGCCGCGCGCGTGCCGCTCGCCCGGCATTTCGAATGGGGCCTGTATCTGGAACACGCGAGTTTCAACCTCGCGATGGCGCTGCTGTTCGGCCGTACGCTCGCGGCCGGCCAGGTGCCGCTGTGCACGCGCTTCGCGACGATGATTCACGGCGCGATCACGCCGGCCGTCGCGCGCTACACGCGGCAGATCACGCTCGCGTGGACGCTGTTCTTCGTCGCGATCGCCGCCGTGTCGACGCTGCTGTTCGCGACCGCGCCGATCGTCACGTGGTCGACGTTCGCGAACTACCTGTCGCTGCCGCTCGTCGCCGTGATGTTCGCCGCCGAGCATGCGTGCCGGCGCTTCGCACTGCCGCACGAACCGCGGCCGCGCATGGTCGATGCGGTGCGCGCGTATCGCGCGACGACCCACGCATCGCAGGCGTCACGATGAATTCCCGGCCGGCGCGCCGCGCCGGCCTTCGCTCCCGTTTTGACCGATTTATGCCGACTCACCCGCTGGTTTTCCATTCGTCGCCGGACCAGACGATCGCCTGGCGCGACGGCGCGCCCGTCACCGTGCGCGCATTCGTCGCCGACGTCGCGCGCGTGGCCGCCGCGCTGCCCGACGGCGGCCACGTGTTCAACGTGTGCCGCGACCGCTACCGCTTCGCGGTCAGCCTGTGCGCCGCGCTCGTTGCCGGCAAGATCAGCCTGCTGCCGTCGACGCACACGCCGGAAATGGTCCGCCAGCTCGCATCGTTCGCACCCGACGCGTTCTGCCTGCACGACGCGCCCGACTGCACGATCGACCTGCCGCGCTTCGCGTACCCCGATGCCGCCCCAGGCGAGCTCGCGAGCGACGCGCCGTTCGCCGTCCCGCAGATCGATGCGGCACGGATCATGGCCTACGTGTTCACGTCCGGCTCGACCGGCGCGCCGGTGCCGCACCGCAAGACCTGGGGCTTCCTGGTCGGCTGCGTGCGCGCGGCGGCCGACCGCCTCGGGCTGCTCGACGGCCGCGCGGCCACGCTGATCGGCACGGTGCCCGCGCAGCACATGTACGGCTTCGAGTCGACGGTGCTGCTCGCACTGATCGGCGGCCTCGCGTTCAGCAATCGCCAGCCGTTCTACCCGGTCGACATTCGCGACGAACTCGACGCGATTCCGCAGCCGCGCGTACTCGTCACGTCGCCGATCCACCTGCGTGCGCTGCTGGCGGCCGGCCATGCGCTGCCGCCCGCGGCGCTCGTGCTGTCGGCCACCGCACCGCTGTCGGAAAAGCTCGCGTGCGAAGCCGAGGCCGCGCTCGACGCGCCGCTCGTCGAGATCTACGGCAGCACCGAGACCGGCCAGATCGCCACCCGCCGCACGTCGCAAGGCGCGACGTGGGCGTTGTTCCCGGGCATCCGGCTCGACGCGCGCGACGAACCGGAAAGCGACGACGGCGAACCGACGATCTGGGTATCGGGCGGGCACGTCGAGGCACCCGTGCCGATGGGCGATGCGCTCGAACTGCTCGGCGACGGCCGGTTCCTGCTGCACGGCCGCAAGGCCGACCTCGTCAACATTGCCGGCAAGCGCACGTCGCTCGCGTACCTGAACCATCAGCTCAATGCGATTCCAGACGTGATCGACGGCGTGTTCTTCATGCCCGACGAAGCCGCGCCGGCACACGCCGATGCGGGCCTCGAACCGGTCACGCGCCTCGTCGCGCTGGTCGTCGCGCCGACGCTCGCGGCAGCCGATCTGCAGCGCGCGCTGCGCGAGCGGATCGATCCCGCGTTCATGCCGCGCCCGCTCGTATTCGTCGACGCGCTGCCGCGCAACGAAACGGGCAAGCTGCCGCGCGACGTGCTCGCCGCACTCGTTGCGCAACATGCGCGCACCGCGGCCGCGCCGACGCCCGTACGCGACCCGGCCGGCACGCCCGCGCCCGCGCTCGGGTTCACGATCCCCGCCGATCACCCGGCGCTGCCCGGCCACTTCCCCGGCCATCCGGTCGTGCCGGGCGTCGTGCTGCTCGATCACGCGATCCATGCGATCGGCACGGCGCTGAACCGCCCGTTGCACACGTGGCGGCTCGGTTCCGCGAAATTCCTGAGCCCGGTCGCGCCCGGCGAACCGCTCGATCTCGCGTACGACGCCGCGGCCAGCGGCGCGATCCGCTTCACGCTGCGCGCCGGCGCGCGCGAGGTCGCAAGCGG
>NZ_JAAGPO010000440.1:0-239 GCF_017104825.1 Burkholderia sp. Ac-20345
GAAAAAAAAAAAAATAATACACTTTCAGAGACATATCGCCTGTAACTTATATTAAATATTTTCAAAAAATACATCCATGATTTCGATCAGAGTGAACTTATACACTGCATCCTCCATATCACCTAGTCGTTCTAACGTATATCCGCACTTACCGTCACCTCTTCTTATTCCGAATTCCTCGCGCTTTCTGCATGCATAACATCCGACACGTTTCGAAGAACGGCCTCAAGTCTATCATT
>NZ_JAAGPO010000441.1:0-2693 GCF_017104825.1 Burkholderia sp. Ac-20345
GCGTAAGCGCGTCTCGTGCACCGTCTCGACGATGTGACAGGAAGTTGCCAGAGTAATCCCCACCAAAAGTAGTGGGGACCACTGTGGCAACGGAAGCACCGAAGAGAACATCACGCAAAGGCATCCCGAATCACCCCGTTGAATTCCGACGACATTTGGCCAAACTGGCCTGCGAGCCGGGCGTATCAGTGGCGCGTCTGGCGATGGAACACGGGGTGAATACGAACCTAGTATTCAAATGGCGCCGAGCGCTGCGTGCCGGCGAATACGATCCGGGAGATTTGCTGCCCGTGACGGTGGAAGCGCCGGTGCAAGAGATCGAGCAGCCAGCCCCGGCACCAGTTGCCAGCGCTGCTCCGATCGGCGCCATCGAGATCAGCGTGGGCAACACCCGCGTGCGCATCGAAGGCTCACCCAATGAGGCCACGTTACTGCTGGTGCTCCGCATGTTGCGTGGCACGTCGGGATCGACGGCATGATCGGCCTACCCAGCCGCACAAAAATCTGGCTGGCCGCGGGTGTGACCGACATGCGTTCGGGTTTCAACAGCCTGGCCGCTAAGGTCCAGACGGTACTGGAGCGAGACCCGTTCAGCGGTCACGTGTTCGTGTTCCGCGGCAGGCGTGGCGATCTGGTCAAAGTGCTGTGGTGGAGCGGCGACGGCATGTGCCTTCTGATGAAGCGCCTTGAACGCGGCCGGTTCGTCTGGCCACGGGCGGACGGTGGCGTGGTGTGCCTGAGCCAGGCGCAACTGTCGATGCTGCTCGAAGGTATCGACTGGCGGCAACCAGTCCGCACGACGGAGCCGACATCGGCGTTGTAAACCTGTCGGCCGCCGCGTAGACTGCCGGCATGACCACGGCAAACGCCTATCCGGACAACGTCGAAGCGCTCAAGGCCATGCTGCTTGAGCGCGATGCACGCATTGGGCATCTGGAAGATGTGGTCGAATCGCACAAGGCGGCGAACGCCACCGCCAAGGCCGAGATCGAGCATCTGAAGCTGCTGATCGCGAAACTGCGCCGCATGCAGTTCGGCCGGAGTTCAGAGAAGCTCGACCGTCAGATCGAACAGCTCGAGTTGCGACTGGAAGAGCTCGAGGCCGACGAAGGCGCTGCCCCCATCGAGATTCTGAAGGCGCCGCGTACCGCACCGGAACAAGCGCCGCGCAAACCGCTCCCCGAGCATCTGCCCCGCGAGATTCTGACGTACTGGCCGGAATCGGGCGAAACCTGCCCGGCGTGCGGCGGCCCCATGAAGCAACTCGGCGAGGACATCTCCGAGCAGCTGGAATATGTACCGGCCAGCTTCCGCGTGATCCGCCATCTGCGCCCGAAACTGGCATGCACGTGCTGCGACCACATTACACAAGCTGCTGCGCCGAGCCGCCCCATCGAGCGCGGCCTGGCTGGTCCGGGCTTGCTGGCTCATGTGCTGATCTCGAAGTTCGCGGATCACCTGCCGTTGTATCGCCAGTCGGCGATCTATGCGCGTGAGGGTGTCGATCTGGATCGCTCGCTGCTGGCGAAATGGGTGGGTCATGGTGCGAACCTGATGCAACCGCTGGTCGACGCCTTACGCCGGCACGTCATGGCGGCCACCAAGCTGCATGCAGACGATACGCCGATGCCGGTACTCGCGCCGGGCAACGGCAAGACGAAAACCGGTCGGCTGTGGGTCTACGTGCGCGACGACCGAAACTCGGCCGACATGACGCCGCCGGCCGTCTGGTTCGCATATACCCCCGACCGCAAGGGCGTCCATCCTCAGCAGCATCTCGAATCGTTCAACGGCACGTTGCAGGCGGACGCCTACGGCGGGTACCAGGCGATTTACGAATCCGGGCGGGTAGCCGAAGCAGCCTGCTGGGCACATGCTCGGCGACAGTTCTACGAACTGCACGCCGCACGCCCAAATGCCTTGAACACCGAGGCACTGGAACGTATCGGCGCGTTGTACAAGATCGAGGAAGCAATCCGGGGCAAGCCGCCAGATAAGCGACGGGCGTACCGGCAAACACACGCTAGGCCCTTGCTCGATCAACTCCATGCCTGGCTGAGTACCATGCTGGAAACGCTCTCGCGCAAATCCGACACGAGCCGCGCGATCCTCTATGCGCTGAACCGGTGGGAAGCGCTCACGCGCTACTGTGTCGACGGGCATCTGGAAATCGACAACCTGCCAGTCGAGCGTGCTCTCCGTGGGGTGGCTATCGGGCGCCGGAACTACCTGTTCGCGGGTGCAGACTCAGGTGGCGAGCGTGCGGCGGCAATCTACAGTCTGATCGGTACGGCCAAGCTCAACGGCATCGATCCCGAGGCGTATCTGCGTGCCGTGCTCGCGCGCATCGCAGACCACCCAATCAACCGCGTTGACGAACTGCTCCCATGGAGAATAACCAAGGCCGGGTGCAACAGTCACTCAACAGGTTCAAACCTGAAGTGCGTTTCAGCGTAAGAGGCGTTGCAGCGCCAGACTTCCTTCCCATCCCGATCAAAGATCGCAAGCCCCTTTGTTATCGTGCACCCCGCCTGTGGAAACACAGCACTGTGTCCATTCATTGCGGCAGATAGAGCATTCCGCTCCTTACAGCTTGCCAAGTATTTACCGTCGCGCAGAGCCATCACCGCTACCAAATCTCTCGAAAATAGCCTTATCTTACCCTGTCAACACGGCAGTCAAGCAGCGCTTAC
>NZ_JAAGPO010000442.1:0-2494 GCF_017104825.1 Burkholderia sp. Ac-20345
CGACAAGATCGGCCGGCTCGACGCGCATCACGTCGTCGAACATGCGTCGAAGGAAGCCGTGCGCACGGGCGCGACGCTGTTCGACGTGCTCGCTGCCGATGCGACCGTATCGGCGCACCTGTCGCGCATCGCCGATCGCGACGAAGTAGCGGTTCGCGCTCGACGGGTAGTAGGTGCGATTGAAGAGGTTCTTCACATTGAGCTGGAACGACAGCTTCTGCTTGCCGATCCGCGTGTCGTACGTGGCGAACGCGTCGGCAAGCACGTACGACGGCAGCGTGAAGCTGTTCGCCGAATCGCCGGGCCGCGCGCCGACATAGCGCATGTCTGCACCGATGCGCAGGTCGTCGCCGCCGACCACCGTGCCGAAGTCGTAGACGGCCGCGAGCGACGCTGTGTGGCGCGCGACGTTCCACAGCTGGTTGCCCGTGTACAGCGGATCCTCGGTCGTCTTCGCGTCGATGTACGCGTAGCTCGCGATCACGTTCACGCGCTCGCCGATCTTGCCCGACACGTCGAGCTCGATACCGCGCGAGCGCGCCTTGCCCGACGTGCGCCAGTCGGTCAGCTTCGTCGCGTCGTTGTATTGCGACACGAGCACGTTCTTCTTGTCGATGTTGAAGAACGCGAGCGTGCCCGTCATCCCGCCCGGCAAGTCGAGCTTGCCGCCCACTTCCCACGCGGTCGCTTCCTCGGGCGGCGTCGCGCCGTCGATGATGTAACCCGTCATCGGCGCGATCGACGACGACGGCTTCAGCGACTGCGAATAGCTGCCGTACAGCGAGAACGTATCGGTCCACTTGTAGACGACGCCCGCGCGCGGCAGCCACTTCGAGCCGCTCAGATCGGTGTTCGCGACGAACGGCCGGCCGCGCCCTGCGACCTGGTTGTAGGTGATGTAGCGCAACCCGCCCGACACGATCCACTTGTCGGTCAGGTGGATCGTGTCCTGCACGAACGCCGACGCATCGTGCAGCGTGTCGGTCTGGTCGCTGTCGCTTGCGGACACCGTGCTCGACGGCGGCAGCAGCCCGTAGACGGGATTGATGTAGCTGAACGGCGTCTTCACGGCCTGCCGCAGCATGTCCTTGCGGTAGATGCGGCGGTATTCGGTGTCGAAGCCGACCTGCACGTCGTGCTGCATCCCGCCCAGCATCAGCTTGCCGTTCACGTAGCCGATGCCGTAGCTGTCGGTGCTGAGCGAGCCGTGCGTCGCGTCGTTGCTGCGCGTCATCGTGCCCTTCACCGGATCGACGCCCGTCGTGCGCAACTGGTTCGCGTCGTAGGTCTCGCGGTTGTAGCTGTAGCCGAAATGCGCGCTCCAGTCCGCGTTGAACTGATGATCGACGCTCAGTTGCGCGAGGTGCGATTCGCCGTCCATGTTGTTGAACGGCTCGTCGATGCGCCGCCGCGCGGGAATGTCGAGCGGCGCGTTGGTGCGCGGGTCGAGCGCCGTGCCGCGATCGAACGGCGAATGGAATTTCCGGTACTGATAGGACACCGTGACCTGCGTATCGCGGCCATACCATGCGAGCGACGGCGCGACGAAGGTCTGCCGGTATTCGCCGAAGTTGCGCCAGTACTGCTCGTTCGACTGGTCGACGATCAGCCGGTACGCAAGCCGCGAATCGCCGACCGGCCCGGTCGAATCGAAGGTCGCGCTGCCGCCGTTCTTGCCGTGCCCGAACGTCGACGCGCCGAGCGAGATCGCGTTGTAGCGCTTGAGCTGCGGCTGCTTGGTGACGACGTTGACCACGCCGCCCGGGTCCATCAGCCCGTACAGCAGCGACGTCGGCCCCTTCAGCACCTCGACGCTGTCGACCGCCGCGTTGAACGCGCGCCCCTGCACGAGCGGCATTCCGTTCTGCATGATCGAGCCGTCACGGTTGCCGCCGAAGCCGCGCTTCATGATCGTGTCCTGCGTGCCCGCGAGCGTGTTGCCCTGCGTGATGCCGCTGACGTTGCCGAGCGCGTCGTCCAGATTGCGCGGACGCTGGTCGCGCAGCACCTGTGCCGGCACGATGTTGACGGCCTGCGCGGTGTCGAGCAGCGGGATGTCGGAACGCAGCACGCCCGCCTCCTTCGGCGCGCGATAGCTTTCGGCGCGCAGCGCGCTGGTGCGCACATTGATCGCGGGCAACTCGGCGCCCGCAGCGACGCCGGCCGCCACGGGCCGTGCGATCGAACCGTCCGCGCGCTTCAGCGTGTAACCGCCGCCCGGCTGGCGCAACGCGACGAGCCCCGTGCCCGCGAGCAGGCGGTCGAGCGCGCCGTCGACGTCGAAGCGGCCCTGCACGCCCCCGCTCGGCAGGCCGGCCGTCAGCTCGGCCGGAAACGCGAGCAGGATGCCCGCGTCGCGGCCGAACCGGTTCAGCGCCGCCTCGAGCGGCCCGGCCGGAATGTCGAACGCACGGCGCGCCGCGCGCTGTGCGGCCGGCGCCGCATCGGTGTCGGTGTCGGCCAGCGCGGGCAGCGGCAGTAGCGCCGACACCAG
>NZ_JAAGPO010000443.1:0-2484 GCF_017104825.1 Burkholderia sp. Ac-20345
TGACGTTGCGGCCCGACTGGCGGCCGTGCGCGTCGAGCAGGAAACAGCGCGCGGCCGCGTCGAGCGCGAGGAAGTTCCAGCACACCTCGTCGAGCGGCTCGCCGGCCGCAAGGCGCTCGGCCGCGCGTTCGAACGCGCGCAGGTACGGCGCGAGCCGCTGCGCATCGCGCCGCTCGCGCACTTCGGTCTGCTGCCGAAAGCGCTCGGTCAGCTCGCCGATGCAGCCCGTCGCGGCCGCGCTGTCGGGCAGCCCCGGCGCCGGCCGGCCGAAGTAGTAGCCCTGCACGAAATCGGCCTCGCAAGACAGCGCGATCTGCGCCTCGTGCTCGGTCTCGATGCCCTCGACGAGCACCAGCTTGCCAGCCTCGTGCAGCAGCGTCACGAGCCCGTGCAGGATCGCGGTGAGCCCCGTGCGGTGCGCCGCGTGCGACAGCATGATCCGGTCGAGCTTCACGATGTCCGGGTTCAGTTGCCAGATCCGCTCGAGGTTCGAGTGGCCCGCGCCGAAATCGTCGAGCGCGATCAGGAAGCCGTGCGTGCGGAATTCGCGCACGGCCTCTGCGAGCCGCTCGACGTCTTCCGCGCGCTGTTCGAGCACTTCGAGCACGATGCGGCGCGGCGGCATGCCGAGCCGCTTCAGGTTCGCCAGCAGCGCGGCCGCCTGGAAAGGGTCGGTGAGCACGCCCGGATGCACGTTGAGGAACAGCCACTCGCGCTCGGCGCCGAGCAGCGCGAAGTTCTCGAGATGCAGCGCCTGCGCGAGCCGGTCTAGCTGCAGCAATTCGCCCTGGCGCGCGGCTTCGCCGAACACGTCGAGCGGCGAAACCGCACGGTCGAGTGCATCGTGCGCGCGCAGCAGCGCTTCGTAGCCCACCGCACGCTGGTGCGACAGGCTGAAAATCGGCTGGAACACGGTCGTGAGCGTCAGGTCGCGGTGCTGCGTCGCCAGACGTTCGAGGCCGGAACTCACCTCCCGCTCGAACCGGTACGGCGACGCGGCGGCCGGACGCTCCTGTTGCACGATCGTCATGCCTTCCTCCTGGTAGTGCCTTCGAACGCAGCGTCCGACGAAGCGAACGGCGCGTGCAATGTCATGGTTGGACCCTCGGTTGCCCGGTCGTCGCCGGGCGGCTGCCCCACATCAAGCAAGCTCCGTGCAAGGTACCGGCAACCCGTGCACCGCGCGGCTCGCGCCGTGCTGCCGCACCACCGTGGCGCATGTCGTGCGCACCATTTCAGTGCGCACGCACCGGCTGCTCGAACGCATCCGTCACGCTGTCACGCTACACTCCGTACGATCGTTTCATTCCCCGTATTCGCCGTATCGATGGAAATCGTCTTCACCGTCCTCATCCTGCTGCTGACCGTCGCGCTGTCCGGCGCCGTCACGCGCATCCTGCCGTTCCAACTGCCGTTGCCGCTGATGCAGATCGCATTCGGCGCGATGCTCGCGTGGCCGAAGCTGAACCTGCACGTCACGTTCGATCCCGAAATCTTCATGCTGCTGTTCATTCCGCCGCTGCTGTTCGCGGACGGCTGGCGGATTCCGAAGCGCGAGCTGTACCTGCAGCGCCGCGCGATCCTGATGCTCGCGTTCGGGCTCGTGTTCATGACGGTACTCGCAGTGGGCTACTTCGCGCACTGGCTGATACCCGAGTTGCCGCTGCCGATCGCGTTCGCGCTTGCGGCCGTGCTGTCGCCGACCGACGCGGTCGCGCTGTCGGGCATCGCCGGCAAGGGCCGGATTCCGCCGCAGCTGATGCACATCCTCGAAGGCGAGGCGCTGATGAACGACGCGTCGGGCCTCGTCGCGCTGAAATTCGCGATCGCGGCCGCGCTGACGGGCATGTTCTCGCTGCGCGAAGCGTCGGTCACGTTCGTAATCGTCGCCGCGGGCGGGCTCGCGACGGGCGCGATCGTGTCGTGGGTGTTCAGCGCGCTGTCGACGCGCTTCCTGAACGCCGAGCAGGAAGGCGATCCGGCCCCCGGCATCGTGATGACGCTGCTCGTGCCGTTCGCGGCCTACCTGTTCGCCGAGCACCTCGACCTGTCGGGCGTGCTGGCGGCCGTGTCGGCCGGGATGATGATGAATTACACGAGCTTTTCACGCAAAAGCACCGTCGCGTCGCGCGTGCGCGCCGAAAGCACGTGGGCGATGATCGAGTTCGTGTTCAACGGCATGGTGTTCATCATGCTCGGGCTGCAGCTGCCGCACATCATCGGCCGCACGCTCGTCGACGCGCACCACACGAGCGACGCGCTCGTCGGCCGGATGATCTTCAACGTCTGCGCGATGATGCTCGCGCTGTATGCGATCCGCTTCCTGTGGGTCTGGCTGCTGCGCTGGTTCGCGAGCCGTCGCGCCGCGCGCCAGGGCCTCGCGGGCACGATGGCCGGCGTGCGCACGATCGCGGTGATGACGGTCGGCGGCGTGCGCGGCGCGGTCACGCTCGCCGGCGTGCTGTCGATTCCGGTCGCGCTGTC
>NZ_JAAGPO010000444.1:0-1965 GCF_017104825.1 Burkholderia sp. Ac-20345
TGGCCGCGGCGGCGCCGGGCGCCGGGCTGGCGAGGCCCGCGCGGGCGTCTGGGTTGATCAGGGAGTTGGCCTGCGAATCCATGCGTCGAGTTTCTCCGGAGCGGGACGACTGAGCTCGCTCGGACGAGCGGGCGGACAATGACACGATGCGATTATCGTGACCCGGGCCGGACTCCGATCGACCGAAAAGAGCGGGGTTTCCCCCGTACTTTCTCGGCTTTGACGCGCGGCGCGCTGCTATCCTTTTTCGAAATCCGGCATGGTGCGCGTGGTGCGGCGCCGGCGGATCTCCCGGTGTGTCCGGGTCTCTTCGCTCAGTTTTGGGGACAGCATGACTGCGAACGTCAGCGGAATCGGTTCGGTGTTGCAACAGATGCAGTCGATGGCCGCGCAGGCATCAGGCGGCGTCGCGAGCCCGACGGCGGCGCTGGCCGGCTCGGGCGCGGCGACGGCCGGCACGTTCGCGAGCGCGATGAAGGCGTCGCTCGACAAGATCAGCGGCGACCAGCAGCACGCGCTCGGCGAGGCGAAGGCGTTCGAGGTCGGTGCGCCGAACGTGTCGCTGAACGACGTGATGGTCGACATGCAGAAAGCCAACATCGGCTTCCAGTTCGGGCTCCAGGTCCGCAACAAGCTAGTGAGCGCTTACAACGACATCATGCAGATGTCGGTGTGAAAGTACGGCTATGCGGGGAAGGCTAGCGGGGAAGGTCACCCGGCCGGTGGGCCGGCTCGACTGCGCCCGACGGCGGGCGCGGCTTGCCTAAAGCTTTCCAAATCCCTTCCGATAACTCCGGTGAAGGCCGCTTCGTGCGATGCACGGCGGCGGTTCCCGTATAGCCAAGGCATAACAAGGAGAAGCGCATGTTTTCCCCAGGACACGCTGGAGCCAGTGCATACGCGCGTGTCGGCGTCGAGACGGGGGTGATGGGCGCCTCCCCGCACCGGTTGATCGCGATGCTGTACCAGGGCGCGCGGCAGGCGATTGCGCTGGCGCGCATGCATTTGCAGCAGGGCAATGTGTCCGCGCGCGGCGAAGCGATCGGCAAGGCGATCCGGATCGTCGAGAGCGGGTTGAAGGAATCGCTGAACCGCGACGCGGGCGGCGAGATCGCGGAGCGGCTGAACGCGCTGTATGCCTATATCGGCCGGCGTCTGCTGGAAGCGAACGCGCAGGCGAGCGACGCGATGCTGGTCGAGGTCGACGGGCTGCTCGCGACGCTCGAGGAAGCATGGACGGGGATCGCCCCGGAAGTCGCGCGGATGGCCGCGCAACAGGCAGTGGAAGCATCACGATGAATCGCAAGGCCGAATACTTCGAACGTTACGAGGCGCTCGCCGCCGTGTCGGGCAGGATGCTGGGCGCGGCCCGCAGCGCCGACTGGAGCGCGTTGCCGGGGTTGCAGGCCGAATTCATGCAGTTGGTCGACGGGCTGAAGGAAGCCGATCCGGGCGTCGTGCTCGACGAATCGGATCTCGGCCGCAAGCTCGACCTGATCCGCCGCATCCTGGCCGACGACGCCGCGATTCGCGATCTCGCGAGCCCGGACGTCGCGCGGCTGTCCGCGCTGTTCGAGGCGCGGCGCTCGACCAAGGTATTGACCGATCTCTACCGCGCGCGCGGGTAGGGCCCGTTTCCGGGGAAACGGGCGCGGGGGCGCACGAGCCCGTTGCGGCAGGCGCGCAGTTCCCGCGGACGGCACCGGTGTGCCGTGCCCGGATTCGCAACGATGTGGCTAAGAGCAGGCTCCGATCATGACCGGTATCGACTCCGTTGCGGCCGCGCTGCTGGCGAGCCGCCTCGACAGCCTGCTGACCGGCACCGTGTCGGCGCCCGCCGGCGGCAGCGCGACCTCGCAGGTCGGCACGCCGGGCACCGGCGCGCCGTCCACGCCTTCGGCTGGCAGCCCGCCCGCCGCACCGCCAGCCTCCACCCAGACCGCACTGTCCGATGTCGGGCGCGTG
>NZ_JAAGPO010000445.1:0-235 GCF_017104825.1 Burkholderia sp. Ac-20345
TAAAAAAAAAAAAAAAAAATTACTCGATGGAATCGAAACCTTCTATATGAAAAGTGCACTTTAACTGTCGTGCTCTCACGTCGCTCAAGTACTCCGTCTCTAGTGCATCTCACTGACTACCTCTTGCGTGTGCTATGTCTTTACTCACTCCGACCGGTGCTGGTAGTCGCTCACCTCGCTTCTTAGCGCTCTCTCTGCTCCTCTGTCCAACGTTGTCATCACGTCATATCTCACC
>NZ_JAAGPO010000446.1:0-2336 GCF_017104825.1 Burkholderia sp. Ac-20345
TCGAGCGGCAGCAACGGCTCATCGCCGGAAGGCAGGACAGTCGTCATCGGAACATCGCAGCGTAAAAGTGTTGGAACGTGGCGGACGGCCCGTGGCTCGCGCCCCATAACCCGTGGCACCATAAATTTGCCGCTCTCTGGCGCTTCTCATGGTACCTCGCCGCGACTACGATCGTCTGCATGCCGGCATGTCGCCGGCCGCCAACCGAAGCGAGATCGACCTTGTCCACGCTCACCAACGCTTTCCAGCAACCCATCGGCCACCCCGTTCCCGACTGGTCCGCGCGCCCGCGCCCGGAGCGCATCGTGCTCGAAGGCCGCTACTGCCGGCTCGAACCGCTCGACGCCGAGCGCCACGCGGCCGACCTGCACGCCGCCTACGCACAGGCGCCGGACGGCAGCGACTGGACCTATCTCGCGCACGGCCCGTACGCCGACGAATCGAGCTACCGCGACTACGCGCGTACCGCGCAGGCGAGCCCGGATCCGCTGCACTACACGGTGATCGACCGTGCCACGGGTCGCGCGGTCGGCACGCTCGCGCTGATGCGCATCGATCCGGCCAACGGCGTGATCGAGGTCGGCTCCGTCACGTTCTCGCCGCTGCTCAAGCGCACGCCCATCTCGACCGAAGCGCAGTTCCTGCTGATGAAGTACGCGTTCGACACGCTCGGCTACCGGCGCTACGAATGGAAGTGCGACGACCTGAACATCCCGTCGCGCAAGGCCGCCGCGCGGCTCGGCTTCCGCTACGAAGGCACGTTCCGGCAAGCGATCGTCTACCGCAGCCGCAATCGCGACACCGCGTGGTTCTCGATCATCGACGGCGAATGGCCGGATGTCCGCGCCGCGTTCGACGCGTGGCTCGCGCCGGAGAACTTCGACGCGCAAGGCGAGCAACGCCAATCGCTCACCGAGATCCGTCACGCGCAGGCGCGCGAGCGCGATGCGGCCAGCCGCGCGAACGACGCGACGCGCGTCACGGTGCGCCCGCTCGTCGCCGCCGACGAAGCCGCGTGGCGCCCGCTGTGGCAGGGTTATCAGAAGTTCTACGACACCGCGCTGAGCGACGCGGTGTTCGCGACGACGTGGGCACGCCTGATGGATCCCGCCGAGCCGATGTTCGTGCTCGGCGCATTCGACGCATCGGGCGCGCTGGTCGGGATCGTGCATTCGATCTACCACCGCTCGTGCTGGACCGAAGGGCCGTACTGCTACCTGCAGGACCTGTACACCACGCCCGACGCACGCCGGCAAGGCGCGGGCGGCGCGCTGATCGAGGCCGTGTACGACCATGCCCGCGAAGCCGGCGCGAGCCGCGTGTACTGGCTCACGCACGAAACCAACACGACCGCCCGCGCGCTGTACGACAAGCTCGCGAACAACGCCGGGTTCATCCAGTACCGGCACGACGTGAAGAAGTAACCCGCTGCCGCGGCCGGCTGGCGTTCAGCCTGGAACGTCAGCCGGCGCGTGTGCGTCGTCACCCTCCGCCGTGACGCCACACGCCACGCCGGTCGCACCCGGCACCGACGCCGGGCGGATCATCTCGTCGCCATTGGCCGGCACGGGCCGCCGCACCGGCCGGAACACCGGCTCGCCCGGCTCGATCGGCTGCCCCGAGATCGCGCAACGGCCCGGCTGCAACGCGACACGCAAGCGCCAGCGCTGTTCGCCGTAATGGCACCGGCCGCTCTCGACCCAGCGAATCAGCAACGCATCGTCGCCGGCCTCCAGCACCGTGACGAACAGTTGCGGGCGCAACGGCGAGACGGTCGCTGCGGCGTGCTCGGGAACCGGCGCTCGGCCGATCGTCACGAGCGGATGCGCGACGCCGCCAGGTAGCGGCATCGCATCGTCTTCGACCCATGCCGGCGCATCGCACGGCACGTCTTCTTCGCAAATCAGGCTTTCCATGGTGTTGAGCATGCTTGACGGATTTCCGTGCAGGTTGAACGGCGCCGCGCTCAGCGCCGGCCCATCGGTTCGCGCAGCAGCGACAGGCCGATCGCCGCGCCGGTGACGGCGGCCGCGAGCATCAGCCCGATGCCGCCCGACCAGCCGAATGCGCCGACGATCGCGCCGATCGCCAGCGGCCCGATCACCTGCCCGAGATAGTTGCCCTGCACGACCCAGCCGATGCTGAGCGGTGCCAGCGAAGGCGTCGGCGCGGAGCCCGGCGCGCACGCGAGGATCGTCGCGGGCAGCATCCCCGCGATCGCCGAGAACGCAAAACCCAGCGCGACCGCGAGCGGAGCAGGCGTGGCCGCGCTGAAGAGCCCTGCGCCGGCCGCGCCGATCGCGACCGACGTCGCGGCCATCACGATCCCGGGCCGT
>NZ_JAAGPO010000447.1:0-2134 GCF_017104825.1 Burkholderia sp. Ac-20345
TGCCGGCCGACGAAACGGCGCGGGCGGCCGAGGCGGCGTGGCGCGATGCGCAGCGCGCGATGGATTTCGCGACGTTCGACCCGACGGCGCTGGCCCGGGTCGTCGAGCGCTGGAGTGCGCGCTTCGACGGCGCGCGCGCGGCCGGCGACCTGTACGGCTGGACGAAGGGCTTCGCGCTGCTTGCGTATCCGCTGATGCCGGCGCTCGCGCGGACCGCGTGGCGCGCGCTCGGGTTGCGCGGCGAACCGAACGCCGGCGATTTCGCACGGCTGTCGTCGCCGGTCGTCACGCCGCTGGCGAGCTTCGACCCGGTCACGCCCGGGGAGCTGGCGGCCGTGCTGCCGCCCGGCATGCGGGAGGTCGCATGATGGAAGGCGCACTCGAAGGGCTCGTGATCGTCGACCTGACGCGCGTGCTGGCCGGCCCGTTCTGCACGATGCTGCTGGCCGACCACGGTGCGCGCGTCATCAAGGTCGAGCGCCCGTCGACCGGCGACGACGCACGCGCATACGGCCCGTGGTACGGCGGCAAGTCGGCGTACTTCGCATCGCTCAATCGCGGCAAGGAGAGCATCGCGCTCGACCTGAAGGACCCGGCCGACCGCCGCGTGCTCGACGCGTTGCTCGAGAAGGCGGACGTCGTCACCGAAAACTTCCGGCCCGGCACGATGGCGCGCATCGGCTACGGCTGGGACACGCTGCATGCGCGCTTTCCGCGCCTGATCTACGGCAGCGCGTCGGGGTTCGGCCATACGGGGCCGTTTCGGGATCACCGTGCGTACGACATGATCGTCCAGGGGCTCGGCGGGATCATGAGCGTGACCGGCGAGCCCGGGCGCATGCCCGTGCGGGTCGGGCCGTCGATCGGCGACCTCGCGGCCGGCCTGTTCCTGACGACCGGGCTGCTGATGGCGCTCGTGCTGCGTGGCCGGACCGGGCAGGGCTCGAAAGTCGACATCGGCATGTTCGACTGCCAGCTCGCGCTGATGGAGTATTTCATCGGCCGCTATTTCGCGACCGGTGAAGTCACCGGGCCGGTCGGCAGCTATCGGCCGGCGATCGCGCCGCCGTTCGGCGTTTATCGCGCGGCGGACGGCCCGCTCATCATCGCGGCCGGCAACGACAAGCTGTTCCGGCTGCTGTGCGACGCGCTCGGCGTGCCGGCGCTCGCCGCCGATCCGCGCTTCGCCGGCGGCGAGGCGCGCAAGGATCACGAGGCCGAGCTCGAACGCACGCTCAACGGCCTGCTGGCGGCGCACGGCGTCGAGCACTGGTGCGAGCGGTTCGCGCGCGCGGGGCTGCCGGCCGGCCCGATCAACCGGGTCGACCAGGCGGTCGTCCATCCGCAGACGGCCGCACGCAACATGCTGATCGACGTCGACGATCCGGATGTCGGCCCGTACCGGCTCGTGGGGACGCCGATCAAGATCTCGGGCTGCCCCGATCCGGCTACCCGCCGGGCCGCGCCGGCGCTCGATCGCGACCGCGACGCGATTCTCGCGGAACTGGGCCTGGTCGGGGAGGAGGTGCACGATGAGCGCGCGTAAGTTTCCGCATGTCGGCGCACTGCCGCCGGAATCGCATGTGCCGGGCGTCGTGCTGCGTCAGGCCGACTTCGCCGGGCTCGGCGAAAGCGAGATTCCGTTTCGCGGCGGCCTGTTCACGGTCGAGCCGAATTGCACGTCGCGGCTGGACGTCCACGCGGTGCGCGAATGCTGGATGATCGCGCAAGGCAGCGGCCGGCTGACCTACGACGGCGAGCCCGTGCGGGTGCGCGCCGGTGACGTGCTGTATTTCGAATCACACCGGTCGCACCAGGTGCACAACGACGGCGCGACGCCGCTCGTGATCAGCACCGTCTGGTGGCAAGCCGATGCGGGTTGATCTCGCGATCGTCGGCGCGGGTGTGACGGGCGCGACGATCGCGCATGTGGCGGCGCGGCATGCGGGCGCGCTGCGCATCGCCGTGTTCGATGCGCGGCCGGCCGTGCAGACCGCCACCGCGCTGTCGGCCGGCGTCGTCACGCCGTTCAGCGGCACCGGCGAGCGTCGTGCGCGATCGCTGGTCGCGAACGCGTATTACGGCGCGTGGGCGCGGGCCGGATGCTGCGTGCGCGACGCGCCGTTCGCGTTCG
>NZ_JAAGPO010000448.1:0-237 GCF_017104825.1 Burkholderia sp. Ac-20345
CAAAAAAAAAAAAATCTACTTCGGCAGACCTATAATGCCGGCATTCCAAATGCATACACACTCCTATCATACGCATCTGTCTCTACTCACTCCCTCCGCACATCCTTCCAACACTCACTCCTCTTCGACTAAACCTTTCTGCCACCACACACTTCTCCATCATCTCTCACATGCGCTTACCTGCCTCTCTCTGCTCCCATGCCCATTGCTCTCAGTACTTCTCGTATACACCGCTTC
>NZ_JAAGPO010000449.1:0-2337 GCF_017104825.1 Burkholderia sp. Ac-20345
GCCGACCGCCCGCGCATGCCGAAGGCGAACCCGTGGCCGGGCCGGCCCGGCGAGTGGCCCACGCATTGCCCGCTGTGCTTCGGTGCACTGGAGCCGTTGCCGGGTGCGGGCGGCTACGCGCGGCACCGGAGCGCGCGGTGCTCCGCGCAGTGCGTGCTCACGACGCGCCAGTATCAACCGGAGGAACTGACGATTCGCGGCTCGCGCGACGTGCAGGTCGCCGCCCGGCATCGCGAGCGCTTCGTTGCGCAGTGGGCGCGCCATTACGTGCTGATGCGGCGCGTGTGGCCCGCGCTCACGATCGGGCGCTTCATCGCGGTGATTTCCTGTGTCGACGTCGCGGATCTCTGGTCGTACCGGATGTTCCGCGACGACGATCTGGCGGCCGTGCTGCTCGTGCTGGCCGGCTTCCTGCGCGTGCCGGATGCGTCGGGCGCCGGTGCGTCGGGCGCCGATGCACCGGATGCCGACACGCGCGCGCCGACGGTGCGCTGGGTGCGGTTCTGGTTCGACGCGAGCGTGCGCGACGTCGGCGATTTGTGGACGGCCGGCGGCAGCGCGCCGCCGCTGTTTCGCGTCGACTATCGCGAACCGCTCGTCACGCCGTATCCGACCGGCGCGCAGGTGCATGCGTGGCAGCCGGTCGACGGCATGCGCGACGCGTGGGAGCAGCGGGTCGATGCGCGGGAGCCTGCCGTCGACGAGTCCGATCGCGCGGCGTTCGCGCGCTTCCTGGCGCGCGCGTCGGCGCCGGGCATGAACCTGTGACGGCCGCAGCGCGGGTGCCATGGAGCCATTTCTGAAGGAGGCGCGCATGAAGATGCGACGAAGCGCAATCGCGACGATCGTCTGCCTGCTGCTGGCAGCCGGTGCGCACGCGCAGGGCGGACACGCGGCGGCGAGCGCGGCCGTGCCCGCGGCAGCCAGTCCGGGCTCGGCCGCGAAGCCGGTGTGCGTCGATGCGGAAGTCGATGGCAAGCGCGCGCTGTCGTACGACTGCCTGAGCCAGCAACTGAAGCCGGCGGCCGACCCGCAGGCGGGCGCATCGCAAACGGATTCGGAGCGGCTGTCGAAGCAGCCGTCGAACCGTCTCGGCACGTTCAACCTGTCGACCGAGCGGAACCGTTTCGGCTCGAACTGGGGGCGGTCGACGACGCCGCAGCGGCCCGATGCGCCGGTCGCGGTGCCGCCGAAGTAATGCAGGCGGCCGAATGTGTGGTGCAGGTATCGATGAGTCGATGAGCCGGAGGCGCTCCGGCGCGAACCGACGAGGGACGGCAACATGAAGGCGGGCAGGCAGACGAACCGGGCGGTGATGCTGCGAGCAATGGCCGGCGTGCTGGCGTTGGCCTGCGCATGCGCAGGCTCTTGCGCTTGCGCAACCGCAGCGGCCGGCGAGCGGCCCGCGCAGCCGGGTGCCGCATCGCCGACGCCGACCGTCGCGCTGCCGAACTTCGCCGCGCTGGTCCGGCGCGTCGGCCCGGCGGTCGTCAACATCAGCGTCACGCGCGAAGTCACGCAGATGGGCATCCAGTTGCCGCCCGGCATCGCGCCCGATCATCCGCTCGCGCCGTTTCTTGCGCGGCGCGTGATCGGCAACCGCGAGGAGGTGAGCCTCGGCTCGGGCTTCATCGTCAGTGCGGACGGCGTGATCCTGACCAACCGGCACGTGGTCGGCGACGCCGTTGCGATCGACGTGAAGCTGACCGACAAGCGGCAGTTCAAGGGGCGCGTGATCGGCAGCGACCCCGTCTCCGACGTGGCGGTGATCCGCATCGACGCGCACAACCTGCCGGTCGTCGCGACCGGCGACCCGGCTCGCACCGAAGTGGGCGACTGGGTGATGGCGATCGGTTCGCCGTACGGGTTCGCGAACACGGTCACGCAGGGCATCGTCAGCGCGAAATCGCGCTCGTTGCCCGGCGAGCGCGCGATTCCGTTCATCCAGACCGACGTGCCGATCAACCCCGGCAATTCGGGCGGCCCGCTGTTCGACCTCGGCGGCCGCGTGATCGCGATCAACTCGATGATTTTCTCGAAGACGGGCGGCTACCAGGGGCTCGCGTTCGCGATCCCGATCGACATCGCGCTCGACGTGAAGGACCAGTTGCTGCGGACCGGCAAGGTCACGCGCGGCCGGCTCGGCGTGGCCGTCCAGGAAGTGAGCCAGGCGCTCGCGCGTTCGTTCGGCCTGGCGAGCCCGGACGGCGCGCTGATCACCGTGGTCGAGCCGGATGGCCCGGCCGCGCACGCGGGCCTGCAGCCGGGCGACGTCGTGCTTGCGGTCGACGGCAAGCCGGTCGCCGAATCGGCGGACCTGCTCGGCACGGTCGCGGG